>JBGTMW010000685.1:0-5130 GCA_041743365.1 Gemmatimonadaceae bacterium | reverse complement strand
GCACCTGGACTGCGGAAGGGCGCAGGGGCGAGACCGGTCCCGCCCCCTGGAACCGATTCCGCCCTGCTCTTCCGCCTTTCGTATCCATGTACGCAGACCCATGTACGCAGTACCAGTGCGCAGTGCGTGCGCAGTACGCAGCGCCCGAAGCGTACGCAGTACGTGGTGCGAAGTTAGTTGACGAGCATTGAGGCTGGTTCCTCGAGCAGTTCCCTGAGTCGTACGAGGAACAGCACCGCCTGCTGACCGTCGACGATCCGGTGATCGTACGACAGCGCGATGTACATCATCGGCCTGATCTCGACCTTGCCCTCGATCGCCACGGGGCGTTCCTGGATCTTGTGGAGCCCGAGGATGCCGACCTGCGGATAGTTGATGATCGGCGTCGAGACGAGGGAGCCGAAGACGCCGCCATTGGTGATCGTGAAGGTGCCGCCGGTGAGGTCATCCATCGTGAGCTTGCCATCGCGGGCGCGCTTCGCGACCGCCGCCATCTCCCGGCTGACATCGAGCATCCCCTTCCGGTGGGCGTCCTTGATGTTCGGCACGACGAGGCCCTGCTCCGAGGCCACCGCGATCCCCATGTGCACGTAGTGCTTGTAGACGATCGAGTCGCCATCCACCTGGCTGTTGACCACCGGATAGCTCTCGAGCGCCATGCACGCGGCCTTTATGAAGAAGGGCATGAATGTGAGCTTGACGCCGTGCTCCTTTTCGACGCGCTCCTTGAGCCGCTCGCGAAGCTGCATCACGGCGGTCATGTCGACTTCATTGAAGGTCGTGAGGTGAGCCGTGGAGTGCTGGGACTCCAGCAGGTGCTCGGCGATGCGGCGCCTGCGGGTGGACATCTTCTCGCGCGTCTCGCGCGCGCCGTTCTCCGACGGTGCGTCGGCGCCGCGAGAGGCGGCTGCACTGACGACATCGGGCTTGCTCACCACGCCGCCCCGCCCCGTGCCGCTCACCGCGGAGAGGTCTACATTCTCCTCGGACGCCATACGGCGAGCCCCGGGGGAAGCCCTGACATCGCTGCCGCGCTCCCCGGTTTTCCGTGCCGGCGGCGATGCGGCGGCGCCAGATGCTTCGGCCGGCTTCTCAGCCGCGGCGCCTGCGCCGGATGCTGCGGCCGGCTTCTCCGTCGCGGCTCCTGAGCCCGCGACTGCAGGCGCGGCGGTCTCGTCGACCTCACCCAGAAGCTCGCCGACCTTCACGACATCGCCTTCGCCCTTGAGTCGCTTCGTGAGAACGCCGCCTTTGAGCGCCGGCACCTCCACGGTAATCTTATCAGTCTCGAGTTCGACCAGCGTCTCGCCGGAGGCCACGGAATCCCCCTCGTTCCTGAGCCATCGCGAAATAGTCGCCTCGACGATCGACTCACCGAGCGGGGGAACCTTGATGGAGATCATGCGCACACGGTGGATTGAGTGGTATCCGTCGCGGCCCGCTGTGCGCGGCCGCTGGCTGCTCGCCCATTCAATATAGCGGGATCGTGCGCGCTCTCACCATCTCGGCGCATGGCGGCCTCGAGCAGCTCGAGTATCGCGAGGACCTGCCGATGCCGGAGCTTCGCTCCCCCACCGACGTGCGGGTGCGCGTCGCGGCCGGCGCGCTGAACCACCTGGACCTTTTCGTCTTCGCGGGTCTTCCCGGAGTGACGATCGTGCCCCCCTGGGTGATGGGCGCCGACGGCGCGGGGACCCTCGACGTCGTGGGAGACGCAGTGCGCGATGTCCGACCGGGCGATTCGGTGATCATCAATCCCGGAATCAGCGATCGTACGTGCCCTTACTGTCTCGAGGGCGATCAACCGCTATGTGTGCGCTACGGCATCCTGGGCGAGCACCATCCCGGCACGCTCGCCGAGTACGTCGTCGTGCCCGCGGCCAACGTGCGGACGATTCCCGCGGGCACCGACATGGTATCGGCCGCCGCGTTCACCCTGGCGACGCTGACCGCATGGCGCATGGTCGTCTCTCGCGCGCGAGTGGTCGCGGGCGACGAGGTGCTTATCTGGGGGATCGGTGGCGGGGTCGCGCTCGCGGCGATGCAGATCGCGAAGTCGCGCGGGGCCCGGGTCTGGGTGACGTCGGGAAGCGACGAGAAGCTCGCACGCGCGCGCGAGCTCGGTGCCGACGAGACGATCAACCACGCAACGGAAGATGTAGCGCGTATCGTTCGCACCCGCACGGGCAAGCGCGGTGTCGATGTCGTCATCGACAACGTGGGCGAAGCGACATGGACGCGCTCACTCGCCGCGCTCGGCAAGCGCGGGCGCCTGGTGACCTGCGGCGGGACCTCGGGCCCCATGGTCCAGACCGATGTGCGCCGGCTCTTCTGGAATCAGTGGACGATCATGGGCTCGACCATGGGCAACGACGCCGAGTTCGATGCGATCGCGGCGGAGCTTCGCGCGGGGCGCCTGCTTCCCCCGGTGGATTCGGTGCACGAGCTGCGCGATGGCTCCCGCGCCTTCGAGCGGCTGGCGTCCGGGGCGCAGTTCGGCAAGATCGTCATCAGGATCTGAGACATGCGCTTTCCGCTCGCGACCCGCTACAACGACTACGACACCAAGGGTCATGTCAACAACGCGGTGTTCCTCACCTACTTCGAGATGGCGCGCGAGCGGGCCTGGGTCGAGGGGCTGGGCGGGAGCGCGGATTTCCCTTTCATCCTGGCCGAGGCGAGTGTGCAGTACCGAAGCGAGGCCCGCATCGGCGATCCGCTGGAGATCGAGATCATCACCACCGAGATCCGCACGCGGGCATGGGTGTGGAGCTACGTCATCACGGATCCACGCGATGGTCGGGTCGTGGCGGAGGGGCGCACCGTGCAGGTGGCGTATGATTATGACGCAGGGAAGACGATCCCCATCCCCGACGATGTCCTGGCGAAGCTGCCTTCACTGTGACCGACGATTCCGCGCCGGACCGTGCGCAGTACGATGCGGCGGAGCTCGATACCATCCGCGCGACCTGCGAGACGGGAACGCTGCCCCGCTGTCCGCGCTGCTCGGCAATGATGACCCGACGGTCGATCGGTGGCGGCTCATTCGGCCTGGGCTACGCGCGCCAGCGCGAGTGGCTGATCTGCCCGGACTGCCGCCGCAGCGCGGTGTTCGATGTTCACCGGCGAACGAGGAACTGAGCGCGGTGACGGTTTGGCGGTTGAGCGGCTGTGGGTGTTGGGGGGCTGGGGAGGGGGTGGTATGGTCGTATTGCCATACCGTACGCCGGGGACACCCTGCCAGGGCGCGCGCCGGGGAGTGACGATCGAGGCATCGAACCGGAAGCTCGCGGGCTCAATCGAGTCCGGTGCAGCGCGATCGCCAACCCCACGCCACGTGTAGATTGAAACTGTCCCAATGAACCCGAAATCCGAATGAGACTCCTTTTCGCACTGCTTCTCATGGCCGCCCCGTTCGCGGGCGCGCAGGTCGTCGAGACACCGCAGCCCTTCGACGCCGAGGGACGCGTGATGGTGATCACGCCATCGATCGCCGCGCGGCTTCAGCTCGGCCCGCCTGCATGGCGCGTGGTGGGCGACTTCACCGAGGCCCGGCTCTTCGCGCTGGGTGGCGACGCCTACGTCCTCGCCGTCACGCGTCGCGACGGCGCGATCGAGAGGTACTCGATCACCGGTGCCGATCGCGCGTATCTCCGCGACCGGACCTCCGCGCTGCCGCGGCAGTTCCTGACCAGGCCCGACCGTGGCGACCGGAACAGGTTCCTCAGGAACCAGATGATTCTGGGCCTGCTGGTGTATTCGCCTTCGTTCGCTGGTGCGCTGACGGACGATGGCGCCGGCGCGGTGTCGGCGTACCTCCTCATGGCCGGCGCCACCTTCTTCGGCGCATCGCAGGTCGCCCGGGAGATCACCGTCACTCCGGCCATGCGAAGCCTTTCGACGCACGGAGCGCTTCACCTGGCCGCCGCTGGGGGAACGCTGGCTTATGTTCTTGGCGCGAATCCGGACAGCAACGATGCGGCGATCAACGCCGGCATCTTCCTCGGTGGGATCGGAGGCACGGCGGCGGGGCTGGTGTTCGGGAACCGGATGACAAGCGGCCAGGCCGTGGCATCCGGATTCGGCGCAGATGTAGGGGTGCTCACGATGCTGGGCCTTGTGCTTGCCGCGCAGGGTGGGGACAACGCCGATGACCTGAACCGCGGCGACGCGGGGTTGCTCATCGCCGCCGGAGCCGCGGGATATCCGCTCGGCTACCTCTATCCGCGCAGCGTGTCGTACAACGTCACCGGCGGCGACGTCGGCACTCTCTGGCTCAGCGGATTGCTCGGTGCCTCGACGGTGGGAATCCTTCTGGCGGATGGCGATCCCGGGCTGACGACCAGCGCGCTCGGCCTCACCGCGGGATTCCTTGGCGGGATCGTAGCCGGCGATCGCGTGTTCGTGAGTCGCTTCGATCACAGCGCTGGCGATGCGACGCTCATGGGCCTCGGCGGCATAGCCGGGGGACTGATCGGGCTCGGCATCGCGAACCTGATCGACCGGAGCGAGAACGGACACCTCGGGATGGGATTGTTCACGGCGGGCGCGATGGCGGGGGTCGCGGCGACCCATTCCTTCACAGCACCCGGTGGTGACCAGGGGCGTGGCGGACCGGCAAACGGGGGCGCGAACGGCGGTTTCTCATCACGCATTCATTTGAACCCGGCGGGCGCCGCGCTTGCGGCCTCCGGAATGCGCGGGCTGTTCCCGCTGGCCTCGTTCTCCTTCTGAGCGATTCTCCGTGAATTTCACCGAGCGACTGCGCGGCAGCGTCATCGAGATCGTCGAATACATCCCGGCGCTGTTCGGCGCACTGGTCATCCTCTTCGCGGGGTACCTGTTCGCGCGGCTGGTGGAGCGCGGCGTCGACCGGATCCTGCGGCGCATCCGACTCGACAGCCTTCTGGAGCGCGGCGGCGTGATGGAGGTCGTCGAGCGGTCGGGATCGCATGTGAACCCCATTCGCGTTCTCGCGAACCTGGTGTTCTGGCTGCTGATGTTCGCGGTGATCGTGCTCGCCTCCAACGCGCTCGGCCTGCAATCGCTGGCCGACGTCTTCTCGGAGCTGGTGAGCTACATCCCGAGCGTCATCGCGGCGATAGTGATCATCATCGTCGGCATCGTGCT
>JBGTMW010000684.1:0-2900 GCA_041743365.1 Gemmatimonadaceae bacterium | reverse complement strand
GCGAGCCGCGCCGCGGAGGTACTCGGCGTCGAGGCGCGGGAGAATCTCGGCCTGCCGGACGCCGGGCTGGCCAACACGACCGAGACTCGCGACGCACTTCTGCGAGCCATTCGGCGGTTCGCGGCGCGGATCATCATCGCGCCTGCCCCGGGGGGACGACATCCCGACCACCGGATAACCGCCGAGCTGGTGCGCGATGCCTGCTTCCTCGCTGGCCTCGCGAAGCTCCAGCCCGCCGTACCCGTGCACAAGCCACACAAGATCCTGCACTGCATCACCTACCGCGAGGATCACCAGAAACCGACCTTCATCGTGGACATCTCCGCTGAGCTCGAGCGCAAGCTCGAGGCGATCTCCTGCTACGCTTCGCAGTTCGAGGGCGCCACGAGGGCCGGTGAGGTACAGCCGAATGGCGAGCCCCTGCTCGACATGGTGCGCCACCAGGCGGCACACTACGGATCGCAGATCCGTACCCGATACGGCGAGCCGTTCTTCACGACCGAGACGATGCGCGTGGATGACATCGTCGCTCTCGAGGTGGCGACCTTTTGACGAATCCCGGCGAGGCAGCTCCGGACCGCGCGGACGCGGTCGACTATGGATCGTATCTCGCGCTCGATGAGCTTCTCTCGCTCCAGCGCCTGCGCTCCAGCCCCCAGCATCCCGACGAGCTGCTGTTCATCGTCGTTCACCAGGCGAGCGAGCTGTGGTTCAAGGTGATCCTCCACGAGCTCGATTCGCTGATCGCCGCAATGCGCGACGGCAACGCTCTCACCGCGGCGGCGTCGGTGAAGCGGGTGAACGCCCTGGTTCGAATCGTCTCGGGCCAGCTGTCAGCGCTCGAGACGCTGCCCCCGCAGCGCTTCGCCCAGTTCCGCGGATACCTCGGCTCATCCAGCGGCTCCCAGAGCGTGCAGTTCCGCGCGATCGAGGCGGTGTCGGGACTTCGCGATCCGCATTTTCTCCAGGCCCTGGCCGAGCATGGTGACCCGCCCGAGCCCGTTCGGCGTGCACTCGAGCGCCCGACGCTTCAGCAGCTGTTCGACGACATGCTCGCCAGCCACGGCGCCACCACACGTGACGTCTACACCGACCCTGCGCACACGTCGCTCTTCATGCTTGCCGAGGGACTGCTGGAATACGAGCAGGGGTTCGCGCTCTGGCGCTTCCTTCACGTACAGCTCGTTGAGCGAATAATCGGGCCGGGAACGGGCGGAACCGGCGGGACTCTCGGCGCCCGGTATCTCCAGCGCACGGTCTCGCAGCGGTTCTTTCCGAATCTCTGGGCGGTGCGCCATGAGTTCTTCGGCCGCGAGGCGGACAGCTGAGTGCTGAGGGACATCAGCGTGACCGTTCGCGACGGAGCACCCGTCTGGCCGGGTGACAGCCCCACCTCATGCCGGTGGAAGTGGTCGATGGCGCAGGGCGCAACGGTCAACGTCTCCAGCATCGGGATGAGCCCCCACGCAGGGACGCACGCCGATGCGCCGCTGCACGTGCGCGATGGCTGGCCCGGGACGCACGAGCTTCCGCTCGACGTGTTCTGTGGCGAAGTAGCGATCATCTCGCTTCCGCCCGATCACGATGACGAAGAGATCGGAGAGGACAAGCTGTTTCCGCTTCTGCCTGAGGTCGACGTCCAGCGACTGATACTCCGGACCGGCCGCACGGTCGCGCTGGGCAGCTTCCCCGATGCATGGCCGAGCATATCCGAGAGCTGTGCACGGTCGCTCCTCGGTCGCGGGATCCGCCTCTTCGGCGTGGACGCTCCATCCGTCGATCTGCGCAACAGCAAGACCCTCCCGGTTCACAACATGATTTTCTCGGGTGGCTCGTTCGTGCTCGAGAACCTCGACCTCCGTCGCGTGCCTGACGGCCGCTATGAGCTGCTCGCATTCCCCCTGAAGGTCATGGCGCTTGACGCTGCCCCCGTTAGGGCGGTGCTTCGGGACCTCGCCTAGCCTGTTGGGGGTGCCGCGGGACATCGCACCATACGCTGGGCGATGCCGCGGACACCGCCAGTCAGCCCGGCGAAGCTGCGGGACATCGCCACAGCCAGCTGGGCAATGCTGCGGGACACGCCTGGCCAGCGGCGTGATGCCGCTCGCGACCCCGTTCAGGTCGACGGGGTACCACGAGGTCCCTATATTTACCCCATGCCGACCCCAGTCTATCTCGATCACGCCGCGACCACGCCGGTGAGACCGGAGGTCCTCGAGGTGATGCAGCCGTTCTTCGGCGCGCGCTTCGGGAACCCCTCGAGCACCCACCGATGGGGGCGGGAGGCGCGCGCGGCCCTCGATGAGGCCAGGGAGCGCGTAGCCCGATGTCTTGGCGCGCACACCGACGAGGTGTGCTTCACCTCCGGTGGAACGGAGGCCGACAACCTCGCTGTTCTCGGCTCATGGCGCGCGCGGCGCGATCCGGCGCGGACGGCCGTCGTCTCCTCACCCATCGAGCACAAGGCCATTCTCGCCGCCGTTCAAGCCGCTGGCCGCGAGGGCGCCGAGGAGCGCTTGGTCGCGGTGTTGTCCTCGGGGATCGTCTCGGTGGACTCCTTCAGGCAACTGGCGGACGAGCGCACGGCCCTTTGCACGGTGATGTGGATCAACAACGAGATCGGTAGCGTGCAGCCCATCGCGGCGCTCGCCGAGCATGCGATGGCCGCAGGCGCCGTCTTTCACACCGACGCCGTCCAGGCGTTCGGGAAGGTACCGATCGACGCGAAGGCGATCCCCTTCGACCTCCTGAGCATCTCGGGACACAAGTTCGGCGCGCCCAAGGGAATCGGCGCGTTGTTCATCCGCCGGGGAACGGCGCTCGTGCCGCTGATGCATGGCGGCTCGCAGGATCGCGGCCGGCGCCCAGGCACGGAGAACGTCGCCGCCGCCATCGGGTTT
>JBGTMW010000683.1:0-9384 GCA_041743365.1 Gemmatimonadaceae bacterium | reverse complement strand
TTCTGCTCCGAGCTCGGCGGCGTGTTGACGTTCGTCTGCTCCTCCGTCTGGCCGTAGTAGAGGCGGCCCGGAATCGCGGTCTTGCCGAGTGCCGGCGTCAGCACCGGGAAGCAGGTCCGCTTCCAGTCGCTCCACACTTCGATGTTCTGAAACAGTGCGATGTACTTCTCCTCCATGATCGACTGGAGGGTTGCGGGCACGCTCGCCTTCCCTCGCGCGGCACGCACCGCATTGAGGAATGGCTGCGCCGCGCCCGCGCCGCTGAGCACGAAATTGGTCTCGGCGAGAATGAGCTGGTTCTCTTCCCAGGTCACCAGCGGCTGACGGTAGTTGTCTACGTGACGCGCCGATCCCGCGAGCGGTGAGATCACCTCGCCTACCGTCGTTCCCGTGGTGACGTCGAACCCGCCGAAGCCACCCTGGGAATTGCGTCCGAAGTACTCGGGTAGCCGCGGGTCGCTCTGTGCGACCATGATATCGACCAGCCGCTTGCCCGCTACGAGGTCGAGACCGAATCCTGACGTGTTCTGGAACTGGACCCACATGTTCCGCTCCGATGTCACTGAAGAGTGGGTCGTGCGGAGATCGTTGGCCGAGGTGGCGATGCCCGTCGTCGCAGCCGTTCGCGCCGCCGTGTACGCGGCGTTTCCGAGCACTTCGGCGGTGTGCAGGTGGTAACGCGCCTTCAGCGTATTTGCCACCTGTATCCAGGGCTGCTTGGCTCCGCCGAAGAAGAGATCTACTCCCCCCGGGCCGGCGCCGGTACCGCCGATGTTGGTGATCGCCTCGCTGAGCAGCGTCTGAAGGCTGGCGTAGACATCCATCTGGTCATCGAAGGCCGGCATGGGGTTTTCTCCCACCGCCTCGCTGTAGGGAATGTCACCCCAGATGTCGGCCGTGGTGCCGATCAGCAGTGCCTCGAGCACCTGCGCGATTCCCTTGTACACCATGTCGCCGCCTGCATCCGCGCTCTCCTGCACCGCGCGGAGACTGAGCAGGCCACCGGCGGAGTAAATCTCCTGGAACGGAAGGTCGAATGTGCCGGCGTTGACGCTGTACGAGTCCTGCTGCTGTACGAACCGGCCGTTGATGCCGGAGCACTGCTGCATCCACTGGCAGACGATCATTGCCAGCGGCCCTTCCTGTTGCGCGAAGATGTTGGCCTGCGCGCCCACGAACAGCTGATCGCGGGTTGCCGCGGACGGCAGGTTTGGGTCGGCAGTCGCCTTGTCGGCGTCGAGAAAGCTCGAGCACCCGGCCAGCGCCGTGCCGAAGCAGAGGGCGACCGCGGTGCGATGGAGAAGTCTTGGCATTTTGATTTTCTCTCGCGCGTTAACGGTTGAGCCCGAAGGAGATCACGAAGGAGCGCGTGAGCGGAAGGTTGAAGTAGTCGTACGCGTTCACACGGTTGATGTTGCCGCCGACCCCACCGACCTCGGGGTCGAGTCCGGTGTAGTCCGTCCACGTCTTGAGATTGCGCCCGGCGATCCGGACATCGAGGCTGGAGAATCCGAGCGTGCGTCCCAGCCATGGACCGTCGAAGAGGTAGCCGAGGGTGATTTCACGCAGCTTCACGTAGCTGCCGTCCTCGACGCACGCCTCGTCGTATCCGGAAAACGGACATGCAGCGAGTCCACTTGTCCGGTACCAGTTCTCTCCTATCGGAATGGAGGTTCCCGCCCCGGGCCCGACGACCGGGCCTGGATAGAAGTCGGAGTCGCCGAAAGCGTGCTCATTGCCCGTGCAGTTCGCGTTCAGCGGACCGGTGCAGGTCGCGCGGTCCTCGGTGTCCTTGTGGGTGCCGTAGCTGTACAGCGCGCCGCGGGTGCCGTTGATGATGTCGCCACCCTTCTTGATGTCCAGCAGCCCGGATATGCTCGCCTTCCCGAAGCGGAAGCTGCTCCGCACGTTGCCGGTCCAGTCGGGGTTCGGGTCTGCGATGACACGGATGTTGTCATCCGCGCAGGGCATCCCCGGCCGCGGGCTGCAGTTGTTTCCGTCGTCGATGAAGACGGCGCCGCGAGGCTGCCCGGCGCACGCGGCAGCGAGGTCGAACCCCTCAATGACGTTGTCCGGACTCAGGCCGCAGCGCACCCACCCGTTGCCGCGAGCGACACCGAGCGGATACCCGACCTGCGCTACCGTCGAGATGAGGTTGTTGTCGGTCAGGAGAAATTCCGCACCGGCGATGTCGACGACGTTCGAGCGGTTTCGCCCGTAGCCGAGCCCGATCTCCCACTCGTACTCCGGCGCGGTCAGTGGCCGGAAGTTGAGCGAGAGCTCCGTTCCCGAGTTGTCGATGATCCCGGCGTTCTTCGCTTCGAACTGGTATCCCGTGGAAGGAGACACCGGGGTGATAAGGATGACGTCGATCGTGCGCGAGTCGTACCACGTCGCGCTGAAATCGACCTTGTCGTTGAACAGGCCGATGTCGAACCCGCCCTCGAGCTCCTTGGTCCGCTCCGGCTTCAGGGACGTTGCCGGCTTCGTGACGTTGTTGTACAGCCCGCCGATTCCGCTCTGGGTCGGCGAGAAGCCCGTGCCCTGCGAGATCGCACCGGTCAGCGCGGATCCGCTGAAAGTGCTCGTCGTGAGATAGGGCTGCGGCTCCTGGCCGGCCTCGCCGTACGAAGCGCGAAGCTTTCCGAAGGTGAGGAACTCACCGGGGTTGAACATGCTCGTGAACGTCCAGGCGGCGCTTGCCTTCGGGAAGTTCGCGTAGCGGTTCTCGCGATCGAACGTCGACGAGCCATCGCGGCGCAGCGCGCCCGTGAGGAAGAGCTGGTCGAAGAGGTCGACGGTCAGCTGCCCGAAGTAGGAATCCCCGCGGATTTCCGTCTGGTAGTCGCTCGGCGGATCGCGCGTGAGGGTGTTGAGGATGTTGAAGGGCTTGGGCGCGATCAGCGTCCGGCCGACAACCGAGAACGTTCGGAAAGCGCGGTAGTTCAGGTTCTGGCCGACGGTGAGCGTTCCCGCCAGGTTCTCGTTGACGGTGTGCCGCGCGGTGGCAGTGAGGTTGTGGTCGATCTGGTGCGAGACGACCTTGCCTTCGGTGATGCGCCCGCCCACCACGCCGCTCGTGCACTGCTGCGGACATGCCTCGAGTCGCTCATCGGTCGAGTAGTCGCTGCCGATGATGTAGTTGAACCGGAGCCAGTCGTTGGGGATGTATTCCGCGGTGATGTTCCCGAACGCGCGACCGACCTTGGTCTCGTTGAGCTCTTCGTAGAGCGTGTAGAAGGGGTTGTTGAAGACGCGATCCGCGAAGTAGTTCCCGGGAGTCGGAGTCTGCAGGTTGTACGAGCGGTGGCTGCCGTCGACCAGGTAGGGCCGGTTGTTGAAGTTCGGCGGCGTCCGGAGGAGGCCCAGGAGCAGGCCGTTGGTGTTGTTGCCGCGCTGCGTGAGGTGACCGCGAGCGTCGGCGTATGCGAAGCTGCCACCGACGTTGAGCTGGTCGATGACCCGATGCGTCCCGTTGAGCCTCACCGTCGCGCGGTTGTAGAAATTGTTCGGGCCCTCCATCACCCCCTCGTGGTTGCTGTAGCCCATCGAGAGGAGGAAGCTGGTACGCTCGTTACCGCCGGAGACACTGAGGCTGTTGTCGCTAAGGTGGCCCGTCCTGAACGCCTCGTTTGCGTGGTCGAACGACTCCCCGGTGATCCTCGGGCCCCAGCTCCGGAGGCAATTGGCCTTGAAGCCCTCGCACGGAAGGGGATTGACACCGAACAGTCCCTGCCCGAAATCGCGCTGGAGCGGGTAGAATCGCGTGACCTCATCGAACGAGTACGAGCTGTTGAGCCGGTAGCGCGTCGGCCCGGCCTGCCCTTTCTTCGTCGTGATCAGAACGACGCCGTTGGCGGCGCGCGACCCGTAGATCGCCGCTGCAGCCGCTCCCTTCAGGATCTCGACGTTCTCGATGTCGTTTGGATTGATGTCGGAAATGCGGTTCGGGGTGGATGTCCCCTCGAGCTGCCCGCCGTTGTCCTGGCCGGCGAGATTGACGCCGCCGGCGTCGATGACGTTGAAGTTGGTCGTCGAGATCGACGAATTGTCGACCGGGACGCCGTCAACGACGAAGAGGGGCTCTACCGACCCGTTCAGCGTCCGGATGCCGCGGATGCGAATCGAGGATCCGGCGCCCGGGTCGCCCGCCGACTGCGAGACGTTCACGTTCGGCGCCTTTCCAGCAAGCGCCTGGACGATGTTGGGCTCGTTGGACCTGACGATCAGGTCGGCCGAGACCGAGTTCCGAACGTTACCGAGCTTCTCGACCTCGGTGGTCGTCCCCGCCCCGGTGATGACTACCTCCCCGAGCTGCATGGGGTTGGCGACGAGCACGAAGTCCTGGGTGATCGTGCCCGGCCTCATGGTGATCTGGGCGGTACGCGGCCGATAGCCGATCAGGCGCGCACTCATGGTAACGGTCTGGCCCTGGACGCGTGCCGCAGGTACGGTCAGCGTGTACCCTCCGTCCGCACGGGTGGTCGTTCCGATACCGAGCCCCTCGACGAAGACCGTCACCAGCTGCAGTGGCGTTCCCGCATCGTTCGTCACCGTTCCGGCGATGGTCGCTGCCTCCTGTGCCGCCGACCAACCGGGCAACAGCACAATGGCGGTCGCCATGCCGAGCAACCGACGTATTTGACGTCCCATACGCTCCTCCTCCTCAGTCACGCGCGCGGGTGAGTGTGCCGCGCCACCTGCGCGGCGGGGTCATGGAGCGCCCGCACTCCAATGACCCGAAGACGGCCGTCCCGGAAGCGACGGTCGCTGAAAACGCCTGGGTGTTCGCTGTCATCCACAGCCACAATTGATTCGATGCCTCTAACCCCGTCCGGAAAGACCCCGGGTCGCCACGCAGTGGTCACAGACTATGCGGAGCCCGGTGTGCCCGACGCACATCGCAGCCGACGATTCGGGCATCCGACTCCTCGCCACGCGGACGGCGGCGTCGGTGGCGTCCCGGCTGCGAGGTCGTGAGAGGCCGAGGTTATGGTCGTGCGTCGCCGGTGTCAAGCACCAGGACGATTTGTAAATGCTTAACGCGCCTTGCGCGCGCTCACGATCGGCGCTGGTACCTGGTATCCCTATGAGATAGAACTATCAAGACGTTTAGCTCTATCGGGGATACCCTACCAGGGTACCAGGTGTCGATGGCAGGTCGATGTGATGGTGAGACGGGATACGCCAGCCGGTCGGGGCTCGCCGTCGTCGCGGGGCGACCTGCGTCCCAGCGGCGACTCGGCCGCAGGCAGCGGGAAGGTTAACCCGGTATGCGCGCCAAGGCCCTGCCTGTCTCGGGCTTCCCCGAGACGCGGGCGCTCAGGGCCGAGCCGCGGGCGGAACGCCGAACCTCCGCGTCGTCGATTGACGCGGAGGCAGGATGTCAGGGCGGGCTCTTTCCGAAATCGACCGTCGGCGCTTCGAGCGAGGCCGGGTTGGTCACCTCGAAGTACTCGCGCGGCTTCGCCCCGGTCATCTTCGCCGTGAGGGTCGCCGGAAAGTTGCGAATGTACGTGTTGTACTGACGCGCTGTGTCGTTGTAGTCCGTGCGCGCTACCGCGATCCTGTTTTCCGTCCCGGTAAGCTCATCCTGGAGGCGGAGAAAGGACTGATCCGCCTTGAGCTGCGGATACGCCTCCGCGATGACGAGCAGTCGTCCCAGCGCGCCTGTCATCTGCTCGTTCGCCTGCGCCATCTCCGCCGGATCGCCTCGCGAAACGGCCCCGGCCAGTCCGGCCCGGGCTTCGGCGACGCTGGTGAAGACAGCCTCCTCGTGAGCAGCGTACCCCTTTACGGTGTTCACGAGATTCGGGACGAGATCGGCACGGCGCTGCAGCTGAACCTGGATCTGCTGCTTCGCCGCGGCCGCCTGCTCGTCGAGGGTCTGGATCGTGTTGTAGCCGCATCCCGAAAGGCTCGACATCAGCAGCAGCGGTAGCACCGACTGCACACTACGTCTCATCGATCTCCTCCAGAGCACAGGGTGACCCGCAACACCAGGCGTTGGCAGTCTCATCGCGTCGCAAACGACAGTGGCACCCGGTACGTGCCAGGAGGAACGGCGCCACTTTCGATCTTCAATGCATCCTTCGCCCTCTCGTTCAGGCAGACGTTGACCGCCCTCCCGGCTGCGGCCGGCGCCCATATCGAGTTCCCGACCCGTGCCGACGTGATGCCGCCCTGACCTACGGTGACGAGCAGTACGACGTTTCCGCGAAGGTTGGGGTCGTTCTTCAGGCCGAACTCGTTGTAGCAGAACTGCGTGGCCGACTGCTCGCGGCGAACCGCTTCCATCAGCGCCTCGGGCGCAGAAGGATAGCTCGGCGCTGCCGCTGTCGCCTGCTGGGAGGGCGGCCTCACCCTGAACGTGTCGGGCTCGGCAGGCGGGAGGTCGACGGTAATATCGCTCAGGTCGGCCGGCGTCGTGTCGAGCGGGATAGCCGGAATGGTGTCGGCGTCGTTCCGGTCCTTCGGACAGGCGATAGAGACGAGAAGCAGCGGAAGAAGCAGCAAGCGTTTCATTGATGATCCTGATTTCGAGTGTTGGGCGACGAGTCGTGGCGGCTATGGAGCGAAACCATCCAGGTGGGCGATGAGGCCCTGCAGCCCGGACAGGTATCCAGCAAGGACGTCGCCAGCGGCGCTCGGGGCGAGCCGCGAGGTTCCCCGGACGTGCTGTATTACCCTGATGAAGGCCCCAGGGTCAAATCCGCTCAGCTTTCCCACCTCTTGGGACAGCACCGAATAGTCGGTGGACGGCACGGAGCGATGCAGACGGACCACGGCGCGAAAGATCACCATGATCGTGCTCAGGCTATCGGCCAGCAGCTCGACCTGGAGCTTCTCATCTCCCCCGGCGGCGAGTATGGCCTGCCTGAACTGGATGAGCGTTCCCATGGCCTCGTGCTCGACCTGGAGCCTGAGATGCTCCCGATCCACGACGATGCCGTCGAACGGCGGTTGGCCGTGGAGCACCCGGTGACGCTCGAGAATGTCCGCATACTCCATGGGGAATATGTCGGCCGACCGTTCCCACTCCTCCCCGGTCAGCGTCAACGGCGGGGGATTTCCGGCCGAGCGCCACGCCCGCGCGACTGCGGCCTCGGCGCGCAGCCGATCGAGCGAGAGCCCGCGCACGATCACGAGGACGTTGTAGTCGGATCGCCGCGCGATGTGCTCGCCCGCCGCCGCGGACCCATAGAGCACCACCGCCGTCAATTCGTCGCCATACGCCTTGAGCAGCTGCGCGACGAGATCATCGAGAGTCATTTTTGCCATGGAATCACCAGCTGGAGCCCCCGCCACCGCCGCTGAACCCTCCGCCGCCACCGAACCCACCGAATCCGCCGAATCCGCCGAATCCGCCGCCCCCGCCTCCTCCCCATCCCCCGCCGCGGTGCCGACCCCCGCCGAAGCCACCCCCCATCGGGATGAATATCGGCAGGCATCCTCCACAGCCGCTGCGGCGACGCCGACGCCGGCCCCCCAGCGACCGCAGGAACATCACGGCGAAGATGAACAGGAAAAAGAGCACCTCGGGGGGGAAACCTCGAGTCCGTCCCCCTCTGACGGGCTGCTGTCGAACGCGCGGGGCCAGGTTGCTGTCCACAGTGAAGCCGAACTCAGCCGCGAACCGCTCTGCGACGCGCTGCGTCACAAGGGTCAACCCGGCACTGTAATCACCCTGTGCGAACAGCGGGGTCGCTTCGCGACAGATGGTCCCCGACATCGCGTCTGTGATGAAGCCTTCCGCGCCACCCGCGACCTCGATCCGACAGTGCCCGCGTCGCTCGGAGTTGGTTTCCCTGGGAACGAGCAGCACCACGACACCCGTGTTCCGCGCCGGATCGCCGGGATTTCCCCGGCTTCCCACTCCCCACAGGCGCCCGATCGCGAGGCCCCAGTCGCTGGGATCGCGCTGTCCAATGTCCGGGATGGTCACCACGGCTATCTCGCCCCCGGACTTCAGGCGGACGTCCTCCACCACGCGCGTCATCCGGGCCTCGCTCTCGGCCGAGAGGACGCCTGCGAAATCGTTGACGAACCCCGTCGGCGCAGGCGGCTGAATCGCTTGCAGCGCCACCACGACGCCGATAGCTTGCACCGCCCAATGCCACATGATGTTCAGATTCCTTCCCTCGGCGTGCTGCGCGGCCTCGCCGCGGCGTGCTCGCTGATCATGCTCGGTTGTGCGCGTTCCGGCGACGTAGTGGTCGTGCTCGATTCTACCATGCGCACTGAAGTCGTGGAAGTCGTTGCGCAACCACTCGAGCCCGAAGTGGATGGCAATGCCGCACAAGCGAACGTCGCGGCAGCCCCGCGCGACAGCCTCGATCGGCTTCGTGGGCTGGAGGATTCCGGCGCTGCGCTGGCAAGGCGCTTCGCGACGCTACGTGACTCGCTCAACACCGAAGTACGATCACTCGACAACCTCGACCGAAGCACGCGCGCATACTCACTGCGGTATGCCGAGATCCGCCGGCGGACGCTCGCTGCCGAATCGATCCGGTCCGAGCGAGACGCCGCCCGATCCCGCGCCGATTCGCTTCGCTCCAGGCTTGGAGTGCATGCGGCACTTCCCGCAGCAGCCTCCCCAGCCGCGGGCTCGACCGGTGAACGGTCAGTCGCATCCGACGGCCGGCGAGCCGAACGGCGAGCGGCGACCAACTCGAGGGTCGTCTTCTCCCTCGCACCCGGCCGCTGGCGGATCGGAACGGCGCGCGCCGGGGCGCAGCCCTCGCGATTCGAGATCGTCACGGTGCGCAATGGGTCCACCGACACGCTTCACCTGGCGGCGCCCGACGCTCGCTATCGATAGCCAGCTGGAGGGTGTGCGAGTAACGGCGTCGGATCGATCGGCTGGTCGTCGCCAGGTCTCCGAAACGCGAAACGCGAGGCGCCAGACGCCCCGCGTTCGCTCGTTTCAACCTGCTCACCAACCCTACCGGGTGAAGCTGAACGGGAAGGCGTAGGTTCCGGCGTTTCTGGCGCCCGATGGGAAGCGCCATGCCCGGATAGTCCGGATGATGCACGCCTCGGCTTCCGAAGATCCCGGCCCCGACCACGTCCGCCTCGTGACCCGGGCACCCTGCACCGGGCCGGACGCCGAAATGTCGATTGCAACGGTGATGGAGCCTGCAAGATTCGGGTTCACCTTGAGCCCGTTCTCCTGGTAGCAGAAGCGGAGCTGCGATTCACGGCTGCGGACGTACGTTCCGAGCTCGTCGACGTTCCGTCCTGGCGGGGTAAGAGGATCGACGTTGATAGCCGCGGGCGGCGAAACCCGAACGGTTGAGCGCACCACACCGCCGCCACCCCCTACTCCACCGATGCCGCCTCCACCGCCGCCGCCCGTGCCCGTGCCACCGCCAATGCCGCCGC
>JBGTMW010000682.1:0-17828 GCA_041743365.1 Gemmatimonadaceae bacterium | reverse complement strand
GTGTTGTCCTCGATCGTGATATCCTTCGACACGCCGGCACCGACGTCGACGACGGTGATCGCGTTATCATTGACATGCTCAACGATGTTGTCGCGGATGACGAGGTCCCGCCCGGGCCGGCCGACCTTGATGCGGCCGCCTTCGGAGAGATGATTCTCCTCGACGCGACAATCGCGGCAATTCGCCAGCACGATGTACTGTCGCTGGTTGACCGACATCTTACCGCGATCCTTGCTGTCGAAGATCCGATTCTCGCTGACCTCGATGGCCGTCGATTCCCCGACATTGGTCTGCGGATTGACGATGATCACGCCGAGGAAGTCGGCCGGGTTACCGTTGACGTCGAACCCGCACTCCTCGATGCTGATACCGTGCACTGGCTCGGTTGCCGCGAGAAACATTCCCGAGCCGCCTGTATTCCTGAAGGTCACCGTAGCGGATGACGCACACTCCATCGTCAGTCCGGAGTAGAACGTCGACGTATCATTGTAGAGGTACGTGCCGGCGGGAGCATGCAGGGTACTCGTCGGGCTGTTCCTTCCCGCCTGGATCCACGAGCGGATGCACGGCGTGTCATCCCCGGTGTCGGCGCCATTACAGAAGTCGGTGAGACTGATCTCCGTCCCGGCCGATGGCACGGATGTCGTCCATGCGACTGCCGCAATGCCCACAGACATCATGATGGTTGTCCGCATTTCGTCCTCAGGGAATCGATACTTTGCGTAGAAATTGTGGATTTCAGTGCGCGCTCTGTAAACACCAGAAGGAATGGTACAGGCGGGGCGCCGCGTGCCAGGGCTCGAGGGGACCTACCGTCCGGCCTGCAGCGCCTACCCCCGTGACCTCCCCGTCGCGATCAGCCCGGACCAGGTGGACCATCGCCAGCCATACCGCGGCGATCACGGTGTCAGGTTCGAACCGATGGACGATCACGCCGCACAGGTGCACGGTGAGCACTGGCGCCGGCAGCCGAGGCGCTAGCGCGGCCAGTGGCTGACGTCATAGGGCTGCTTCATCGCCTTTAGGTAAGGATGATCATCGCCCCAGAAGCTAGGCCTGATCAGGCGAGCGATCGGTAGCACGATGATCTGCGCCGCGCCGGCCTCGAGCAGCGCACCAGCGGCACTGATGGCGGTTGCGCCGGATGTCCATGAGTCCTCAACCAGCACGATCCTGTCATCATCGACCTTCACGCGCGGCGCCAAGCGAAACGCGCTGGGCGTGTAGGATTGGCGAGGAACAACGTCACCGGTGTGCTCGAGGAGCGCGCTCGGGGCTGGCAGCACGCCAGCCTTCAGCTCAGGGTCCTCCTGCAGCAGACGATACAGCGGCTGATCACGGACGCGCTTGCCTCGCTTCGAAGGCACGACCGTCAACCGTGTTGCCTCACCTCCCAGCAGGCGTTCGATCTTCGATCGATGGACTTCAGTGAAGCGCGCAACTAGTCCGCCGAGCAGCGGCCAGGCATCCCTGGCTGTCTGCTTATACTGGACGAGCTGGGCGTACCAGGGACCTTCCTCGAGCGTGCTCGAAAGCGGGACGACCCGGCTGCGTAGGGCTGTTGGTGCGTGGGCAAAGATGCGCGCGCATCCGGGGCACAGGGCATAGTTCTGTCCAAGCGGCCCGCAGCAGCGGGGGCACACCGACGGAGAGGGCGACGGAACGTGTCCGATGTGCTTCCCCCAGGTTGCCAGAAGACCATCGACGCGCGACCGGTCGGCCATCTAAAGAGCTAACGATGGCACCGCCACGGAAAGATTCTCGAGGAGCTGATCGACGGAAGCCAAGTTAACGGCCCGAACGCCACGGTAGCCCTCAGTGACATACTTCCGCGCCCAATCGTGAGACTCAACAAGTGAGCTGAGCAGGTACACCGCCCGGCCATGACGCAAGGCCTCCGTCGCTTGGACGCGCGCGCCTGATGTCCAGCTTGCCTCGATCACAACAGTCGCGAAGGAAAGTCCAGACATCACAACGTTTCTCTTGGGGAACGTCCATTTCTGTGGAGGCTGATCGGGCAGGAACTGGGAGATGATGGCCCCCGCGCCGTCGGTAATCCTGCGCGCAAGTTCGGCGTGCGCCGCTGGGTACAAGCGGTTAATCCCGGTTCCAATAACTGCGGTCGTTCGCCCGCCAGCGCTCAGGGCCGCAGTGTGAGCGGCGCCATCAATTCCGGCGGCCAGGCCGGAAATAACGGTGATGCCATGGCGCGCGAGGCCGCTCGCTAGCTGCGTAGCTCTGCGCAGCCCCTCAGAGGATGCTTGGCGCGTGCCAACTATGGCGATAGCGACGCTATCCTCTTCCTCCCGCCAGTCGCCACGCACGAAGACGAACGGGGGCCGGTTGAAGATCGCGCGAAGATTGGTCGGGTAGTCGTCGTCGAAGACCGTGCGAACATCGTGGCCCTCGTTTAACCAGGCTTCCGCATCGCTGCGCGAGCGCTCCAGCACAGCATCGTCAAGCACATTTAGTTCGCCCTGCAGTGCGGGGCTTCGCCACTCGCCAGACCGAAGCTGACGCACCAGCTCCACGGCCGATCCTAGTTCTTCGGCAATCGTGGCGAGTTGATCTGCAGGGATAGGCTGGGATCGCAGCAGCCCAACGAACGCCGCCAGCTCCTCAAGCCGAGCCGCGGGAGATATGTAGGGCGTCACTCCACGTGAGGGCGCAAATGCATCTCCGAAGGCAGGATTGGCCGGCAATGTATGACTGTGGGTACAGAATCGCGAGAGCAACCGCATTCCTCCCGCCCGCGGCTGGGCGCACTATTGGTGCCGGGGAAAGAAGTTTCCCCGCAATGGCGATACCGAACAATTACCGAAAACGTGCCGCTTCGCAAGATGGGCGCGCTGGAATGTTAGAGCACGGTGCGAAGCGGAACGATAGCGGGTCGGGGTGTGCACTCTTCCCCCCATGTTGATCTGGGAGCGATGGCCTCAGTTCTTTTGCGGCCGGCATCTGGTTCTGCGCCAACTCGGCGCGGGCTCATTCCAACGCCTGTCGGCACCTACGCCTATTTCAGTCGCGGAATGTCGCGGCCGCGTGGCTTCAAGCCATCCTCGATGTCGTCGCCCGGGGCTAAGCTCGAGCGCGTACGCTCCAGTTGTTTCAACGCCGCCCCAATGTCGTTCCCGAGAAACTGACGACCTGAAGGGAGGTGCCACGTCCTCCACTAGAAACCCTACGGGCGTCGTATGGATCAGGTAGACCGCTCGCGGGTTTGGCGGCTCCAGTCCGCTACGACGGAGATGCTCGAGTGCACGATCGTGAGCAACTGTAGACCGTATTTGCTGTCACGCTTTGTGACGAGGGCGCCTGGGGTGCGTGCGTCACGAGGCCAGCAACGATTTGACGGCGTGGGGTCGTCGTAGATATTGGAGACCGACAGACTACGCGCACCGTCCAGGACGGGATTTTAAGTGAGTCCGGCCCGACAGTTCGAGTAGTAGCCGTGAAGCGGGCGAGCTCACTGAGGATCCCTGGCGGGTCACAAAGCGCGACAGCAATACGATCTCCGGCCCTCGGTGGCTGGGCCCTTTTCGTATCTCTGCCCTATCGAAAATGCCGCCACTCCGCAACGAAAGGCACGAAAGGTTCGCGAAAGCGGTCGCGGAGGGCGCTCCGAAGCGCCAAGCTGCGATCGATGCAGGGTTTAGCGCGAAGTCGGCGGCCACCACGGCCAGCCAGATCCTCGCGAATCCGAAAGTTTCAGCCCGCATTTCTGAGCTGAAAGCAAAGGCCGTCGCGGCGCGCCTCGCCCCTGAGATATCCGCTACAGGCCCGGACACGGAATACCCGGCCCTCTCCACCATCGATCGGCTCCTGCTCGAGATCGACGTGATCGCGCACAGCGACATCCGACAGCTGTTCCGCACCACGAACGAAGCGATCGCCTTCCTCCCCCCGGATGAGTGGCCGGATAGCATCGCCAAGGCCGTGAGCTCGGTGAAGCCGAAGGTCTACCCGCTCAAGCCGTCGGAGTGGCTGTGGACCCCGGCGGACTCAGAGGAACTGGCGAAGCTGATCGAATCACTCATCGCGCCTGAAGCGAAGCAGGTCCTGACAAGAGTGCGCGAGGCGCTCGACGCCTGCACCTGGAATCACGTAACTATCACGGAAGTCCGGCTCTGGCCGAAGACTACTGCGCAGAAGATGGCCGGCGACGCGCGAGGGATCTTCCAGAACATCAGCGAGCTGACCAACGAGGAGCTGGATGCGCTCGAGGTTCGGCTGCTGAACAAGGCCGCCGAGCGCCGGCGCCGATGCATGAAGCTCAGCTGATGACGCTGGCCCAAGGCCTACCCGCGTCCTGCGCTAGGTGCAGGCGTCGCGCGAGCGAAGCGAATGCCCCCCAGGGACCGAGCTTCGCTCTGTAATGCCGCGACCGGCGGTGGGCCATGAAGTTCCGCAATCGCCCACGCGACCATGCCGGGCAAGCACGGCGAACGATTCGCACGCTGAGACTCGCTCGGCGTCGGTCAGCACGGTCGGGCGAAGACGCTGCGGATCGCGCATAAGCCGCAAACCTCCGCTGCGTGAGAGTACTCGCCTGCCGTCGGGGGGCAGGCAGCGGCGCGGCTGCCTCCAGGTCACGGACCGCGTCGCGGGCTTTTGGGGCGGACGGCCTCGCGGAACGGCCCGAAGAACTCCGCGAGGCTCACTCCCAACGCGGCAGCGATCGCTGCCAGCGCCTCGACGGTCACGCCACTCTCGCCCCGCTCGAGCCGCCCGACATAGGTCCGATGGACCTTCGCGCGGTGAGCGAGCGCTTCCTGGGACGTGATTCCTGATTCGAGGCGGAGTTCGCGAAGGCGCTCGCCGATCTTCTTGCGGAGGGCGGCGTTGACGTGCTGGGCCATGGGCGGCGGAGGCTACCCGTGCCCCAGCCATCTGGCGACAGCATAGAAGTAGCACTACCTTGGGCAAAGCAACCCGTTGTCGGCACACACGGTTCTTGGCCTACAGCCCTGGATGCACGAATGCGCAGTCGTGGGAACGGTGTCCTGACCAACGCAGGATCGCCGGCGATCCGGGCGTGCCAGGCAGTAATCATGGCGCCGCGGTCACCGACGCTGGCTCGCCTTGAGAGCGCCGAGTAGTTGTCTTGCGCTCTAGCTACTTCTGGCCGTTGCTGGCCGGGATCGCGCCGATACTGACGGCTTGGCGTGACGGAAGCACGTATGCATTCGCCGTAAGTCTTGTCGTCGCTGGACTAGTTCTCTATTTCCTCAACGCCTGCCTTATCCGTCACTACATCCTTCGCCGCGCGCCCTCGGCCCTCCGCGCCGGCGCGTGGGAATCGACTGCTGGCATTGGGATCGTTCCACGGTGGGTCTCAGTCCTCGGGCTTGTGGCGATTGGCCTCGTACCGGCCGGAGTCATGATCGGCCTCCTGCTGGCGCTCGACGTCATTGCTAACCGAGCGGCGTAGCTCTTGAGGCAACTTGGCACCTCTGATTTTCGCACACGGGAAGCGCGACGAGGGGACATCGATGTCACAGCCTAATCTGGATCAGCCGGTTCCGAACCGCAGCGTTGGATCTGGTGATCCCCGTCCAGCCCGTTCAGTCACATCGCGAAGGACGGCGGACGTTATCGTGGGCGCGGGCGGCGATCGGAACCCGCCGCCGATTCGGTGGCTCGGCAGCCCTGTCTCACAGTATGCGGGACTGCCTACCGACCTGCGAGACCGCATGCCCGAGTTCAGTCGCCGCCCGTTCGCCCTGACTGCAGTGGACTCGAGCCGGAGCACTATCAACCCGTCGTATGACGTGATCGTCCGGCAACCGGCTGGCGACGTGCTAGAGATGCCCGTCGGCCTCGTCTCCCGGTCCTATCGACTCGTTCAGCACAGCGAGATCGCGGAGCTGGCGATGGACGCACTACGGCAAATCAAGATCGAACCCGACGATCTGCAGGCCGAGCTGTCGCTCACCGAGCACGGAGAGCGCATGCACCTGTCGCTGTTCTTACCGTCGCGGCCCGAGCTCCAGTTCGCAATTGATGGCCAGGACGTCATGAACCTCAGGCTCGAGTGCTTCAATTCGGTCGATGGCAGCACGCCCTTCGCGATGTTCCTGGGCTGGTTCAGGCTGGTGTGCGCGAACGGATTGATCGTTGGCCACGGCCTCTCGGGCATGCGCGAGACCCACCGGCCGCGACTCGATCTGCCCGCCGTGGCCTCGGTACTCGGGGAACGCCTGCGAGCAGCGGCTCGCGATCGCGAGCGCTACTCGCGATGGCTCAATACCCAAGTCGGCTCGCCTGCGCTCAAGGTGTGGGTAGACGGCCCGCTCCGGACGGCATGGGGTGTCAAGGCTGCGGCGCGAGCGCATCACATTGCCCTAACGGGACGCGACGCGAGCCCGGCCGATCCGTTCGAGCGGGCACTCCCCAGTGAGCGAAGCCTGAAGCCAGGCCGTCCGGTCCCCGGCTCCTTGAGCCCAGCACGCGACCTGTTCGCAGTCAGCCAATGCCTCTCGTGGCTGGCCGGCCAGCGCCGTGAGCTTCCAGAGCGGCTCTCCAGACTTCGCGAGATTCCGCGGCTGACCGAACGACTTGCGCGACTGACCTGAAAGCGCGTCTGGTTCGGACCTCGATCAAGGCGCTGCTTCTTTCAGCGTCCTCAGACTCGCCAGCCGCATGCGATGCACTGCGGAGCGAAGGCGGACGTTGCGCCGCCGGAGAGGTGAGGATAATGCGAACCCGACGCCATACGATGGGGTGCGAGCCGCCAAGACTCCCGCACACTCGGTCCAGATCACCCCGGCCTTAGTCGATCCGGTCCGCCAACCAACTCGTCGTGTTCCGGGCTTCCTGTCCCAAGCACGCTATCCCGCCGCGCGCAATATCGCGTGCTGGGGCACAACCTTATGCATATCGCCCTGTCTGATGCAACACCTAGGTAGGCCGCACAACGCCCGGAGGGTGGCCTTATGCTTTTTCCGTCGAGCCTTTTGGCACGGCTCGATAGGCGCGCTATAGCGGAGGTCCTGGTGACTACTGACAAGAGAGCGGAATGACTGCCGCGCGCACAGCCGACGCGATGTCGGGAACAGACATGGATCTCGACGCCGTTGCCGTACCGTACGTGGCCCCCGCAGCCTCCATAAACCCCTTCAGAACTGCCGGAGCGAGCGCGAAGTTCACATTCTGTGGAATATCGCCGGTAACGCTGAACACGCGTGCTGCGTCGAGCTTCGATACGACGACTCCGATTACCAGACCACGGTCGTCCAACAAGGGCCCCCCACTACTCCCGGGCTGCACGGCCGCCGATATCTGTAGGAAGCGCGTATCGTCGCCGACACCAGCTAGTGCGTTGACGACACCGGTCGTCACAATGGGCTCAGAGGAGAGAAGGCCAGAGAGAGGATAGCCGATGGCGACCACCATCTCTCCAAGTCGAACAGGACCACTGCGAAGTGCCAATGGGGTACCACGGACCACACTTCGGAGCAAGGCGAGATCATTAGTTCGGTCTACCTTGACAACCTGCACCGCCTGACCTCCCGCCCGTATGACGGAGCACCCTTCGAGAACGTGAGCGTTGGTGACGATGTGTTCACCGTCTGCCACAAAGAAGCCTGTCCCGACGCTCGCGAATCGCAGTGCCAACGAATCACTGCTCGAGGAGGCCGCCGGTCGCTGCCTAGCAAACTCTAGCACCATTGTTACCCGACCAGCCTGACCCGTCGGCGGCAGCGAGCGCAGCGCCTTCTTGACCGCGCCGGCGATGTCGGCTTCATGTGTCATCCCCGTATGCTTGCCAGTTCCCGCATAGACTGCAGTGCGCGCTACGAAGTCGACGGCCTCGCAGGAGACATTCGCGCCAGAGGAGCCTAGAGCGTCGGACGCGGTATGGCCCACGTAAGCGCAGCTGATGAACAGAATCGCACCCTTTGGAATCGCCAGCTGCGGAAGGTGCGCATATGCGTCCGGAGACACGACCCAATAGCCTAATCGAACCAGCTCTTGGATCGCTTCTGGGTGCGCAGGCATCATCGGAGACACAACTGCGTAGCGGTAGCCGGCGACTGTCGCGCCCTCTGCGACGCTTCCTTGCGCGGCGGAGTAGGCGCAGCCTGCAACTGCCGGAAGGAGCCCGCTCAGGATCAACCAAGTGACGCGCGTTACCATGGCAATGCCTTGTTGTTCAGCCGAGACGGCGGTACCATCTCTCAGGGCGCGCTCACGGAAGTCCCTACCAAGATGGATGCTCATCGAAATACGTGTTTGTGGTAAGCCGCCGGAGTCCGCTGCCATCTCGCCGGATGACCCAGATCTCGAGCAAGTGGACACCCTTGATAGTCTTTCCCACCCCTCGGGCCGACGCGGCCGCCTCCGCAATTGCCCGCGCCTGTTCGCGCGAAATCATCCGTAGACCTCGCGGCGCACCATTTCCGTGAGCGCGGCCCTGAAGTCCCCCAAGGCCTTCAAGTGATGAAGAGCGTTAGCGATGTGGGCGTCGCGTTCCCGCTCCGCCTGAGTCACGCGGTTAAGGAGCCCGGCGGCGAGTAGCTCTTCGTCGGAATAGTCGAGGCGTAACCGCAAAATTTGACGCAGCGTGGGCTCGAGCGGAAGGTCCACGATCGGAACCGGGCTCTGGGACCATCGAGCATCACACGACGTTGTTCCAACGTGCAATCGCCCATCAGCACCAAACCACATCTCGATCGCGCCGCCTTCCAGCTTTGCGAGCAAACGAAGCATGCTGTTGTGCGCGGTGGCGATACCTGGCCACTGGCCTTCGGCGGGGACGGACACCGCGGCGCCTGTTGCCTCGATGACAAGACTGCCCTTCTCGTAGGAGAGCGTGATCTCATCCGCGGCTGATCGGCGGCTCGCGCGCAGTATCTGACGCACCGCGCTGGCGAGGGACGACGCCTCAACCGCCAGACGGGGACCGGCACCTGTTGACGACATGGAATGCAATCCTCGGCTGAACATGAGGCGTGCGGTGTCTTGGCTCTTTACTCTTCCGAGCCGTGCCGGCTTCACCGTAATCAATAGCACCGGCGATCCAGCGCCTTACGCCAAGACTGCTGGTCACCCCGGCATGCCTGAACAGTTCGGCGACAACCGCGTGGCAGGCTCCACGTGGCTCTAATATCGAAGAGGTCCGGTGCCCTGCCTACTGGTGGAGACGACACGCCGACCCCGCCAGCACGGGGAACTCGGCCTGTGCTCTTCGAGGCCTTACTTTCCCGGGGCTGACCCTGCTCGTTTCGGCAGTGAGCTGACGCGCTGAAGGAACCAACGCCGTGCCGGCGACCAATCGGGGGCCACTGCGTACTGTCCGGGCGTGCTGTCCGTGATGTTCACTGGCGCGCCACCTTCGACGTCCACCACGTAGATGTCGCTGCCGCCACCCGGAAGCCCGAGGGCGCTGCGGTGGAGCTCGAACGCGATCCGACTCCCGTCCGGGGACCAGACGGGCGCGCCCCCCATCGAGGTCACGCGCCGGCGCCGCGAACCGTCGGCGTCCATCACGAAGATCCCGTAGCTGACGGAGGTCTCGGAGTGTGCCATATCTCGTGCCATATGTGGCGGGATTGAGACCCGCGGCACGTGACCGCTCCCGCTTCTCTCTCTGGGGAGAGCGGGAGCGCTGACCCTAGTCGTCCTTCTGCCCGAACACGGCCATGTTCGAGCTGTGCCCCGGAGTCACCTTCTTCTCCGGGTAGATCCAGTGCACCGCCTGGTTCACGGCGGTCGCGGCCTCCGCGAAGCCCGTCGCAATGAGATCGAGCTTCCCGGGATACGTCGTGATGTCACCCGCCGCGTAGATCCCCGCCCGGCTGGTCTCCATCGTGCTCGACACGACGATCTTCTTCTTGTGCTCGATCGTGAGGCCCCACTCCGCGAGCACGCCGAGGTTGCTAATGAAGCCGAGCATCGGAAGGATCGCGTCGGCTCTGACCTCACGCGTCGTCTTTTCCTTGATGTCCTTGAGCGTGACGCCGCAGAGCACGTCGCCCTCGCCCTGGATGTCGAGAAGCTCGTGAAAGGTCAGGATCTGCGCCCTGCCGTTGTTCGCATCCGCCGCGGCAGTGACCTCGGCCACAGTGGCCGCGTGGGCGCGGAAGCGGTCACTGCGATGAACCAGCGTCACTGACGCATCGCGCATCAGGAGCTGGTGGGCCCAATCGAAGGCTGAATCGCCCCCGCCCACGATCACGACACTCTTGCCGCGGAACTGCTCCGGATCGAGCACCCGGTCGAAGATCCCCCGGCCGTACCAGGGCTCGGCGCAGGCCTGCGGCAGCCGCCGGGGCGCGAAGGCCCCGGTGCCGCCCGCAATGACTATGGAACGGGTCGGGAAGCGCGCGTTCTCCGTGACCAGAACGAACTGCTGATTGTCCTCTTCAAGGGAGATCACTCGCTCGTTCAGGTGGATCGGCTGGTTGAACTGGGCCGCCTGTTCGGCGAGTGATCGAACCAGGTCCCTGGCGAGGACCTTCGGGAAGCCGGCCACATCGAAGATGTACTTCTCTGGGTAGAGCGCGGCCAGCTGGCCGCCAAGCTCCGGAAGCGCGTCGATGATCTGCGCCGACGCGCCCCGCATGCCGGCGTAGAAGAGCGCGAAGAGGCCGGTTGGACCGCCGCCAATGATGGTGATGTCCCTGGTTTCGTGCGTCATGCAGGAAAAGTCGCCTGATCGCGACATACAGAGCAAGCCTCGAGCGGCCCCTCATGGAATCTGACGGACACTTTCTCGAATACGCCGGCAAGTTCCGCCTCGTCCGGAAGATCGCCGAGGGGGGGATGGCGACCGTCTACGAGGCCGAGCAGCTCGGTCCACGCGGATTCGCGAAGCGCATCGCGCTCAAGGTCATCCACCCGGCCTACGCGAGGGAGAAGGAATGGCTCCAGCTCTTCATCGATGAAGCCAAGCTGTCGGCCAACCTGATCCACGGAAACATCGTCCAGATCTTCCAGCTCGGCGAAGTCGATGGCGACTTCTACATGACGATGGAGTTCATCCAGGGCCCCACCCTGCGCTCCGTCGTCGACCGGCACAGCGAGCTGGGCAAGCCAATCCCGACGCCCATCGCCGCATACATCATGAGCCGCGTGTGTCGCGCGCTCGACTTTGCGCACAACTTCGTGGACCAGGCCGGCAGGCGACTGGACATAGTTCACCGCGATGTCTCGCCGGGAAACGTGATGGCCTCGTGGGACGGCCACATCAAGCTCGCGGACTTCGGCATCGCGAAGGCGAGCACGTCGATCGATCCGGCTGCAACCCGCCCGATGCTGATGGGGAAGAAGCACTACATGAGTCCCGAGCAGATGCTCGGCGTGAGTGTCGACGCGCGGAGCGATGTCTTCTCGCTCGGCGTCATCCTGTACGAGCTCCTGACGCTCCAGCCGCTGTTCAAGGAGGAAGTGACCGAGCTCGCGATCGACGAGGTGACGATGCACCCTCTTCCCGACATCCGCCGTGACGTCCCGGGCATCGCACCGGAGCTCGAGCTCATCATGTCCCTCGCGCTCGACAAGGACCCTGACCGGCGCCCCTCCGCCGCGGCGATGGGTCGCGCGCTAGACGCATGGTGCTCGGCTCAGCGCCAGGAGGGCTCTCCCGACCGGCTGCAGGAGCATCTCGCCGCCATCTTCCCGGCGACGTACCAGCCGGCCAGCATCTCGGGCGAACATACGTCGTTCTCGAACCTCCGGCGGTCGGTGGTGGACGGAAACGGAGAGTCCCGACGCGGGCTGCTGGCGAGGCTGCTCGGGCGGTAGCGGCGCGAGTCGTTGGCGGCTGTGCAGGAATCAGCACCCGGCCGACATTCGCCATGGAGTCGCCACGACAACGCACCTTTTCGGTTTCGCTCGCCGCGCCATACATTCCCGGCATGCGGATCTATACGAGGACCGGCGACTCGGGTGAGACTGGACTGTTCGGGGGCGGGCGGGTCGAAAAGCATCATCCGCGGGTCGAAGCATACGGGGACGTGGACGAGCTGAATGCCGTTGTCGGGATGGCGCGCGCGATTGAGCTGATGCCCCGCATCGACGAGGTGCTCGTTCCGGTGCAGCGCGACCTCTTCGGGCTCGGTGCACTGCTCGCGACTCCGGATCCGGAAAAGATGCGGGGGCAGCTCGAGAAGGCCCGCATAGACGAAGAGCGCATCGAGCAGCTCGAGCGCGCGATCGACGCTGCCGAGAGCGAGCTCGAACCCCTCACGGCGTTCATACTTCCCGGCGGCACGCCGAAGTCGGCGGCGCTGCACGTCGCGCGCACCGTGTGCCGGAGGGCCGAGCGCCGGGTGGTGGCTCTCCAGGAGGAAGCGGAGCTTCCTCCACTCGTCGTGATCTACCTCAACCGGCTCTCCGACCTGCTGTTCGTCCTCGCGCGCCTCGCCAACCGCCGGGCCGGCGCCGGTGAAGTGACCTGGTGAGCCTACCAGCCGGGCAGGGAGAGCGCTCGCGAGGAGGCTCGGTCGCGATCGATAACGACTCGACCGGCACCCACTGGACACGCGTCATCACGGGGTACCCGGTGACGGTCGCGCCGGGATCGCTCGAGCGGGTCGCGGAAATCTGCGCCGAGACGACCTCGGCGCACCGCTACGCGATCATCACGGATGAAACCGTTCGCGACCTGTACGCGGCGCGGATCGGTGAGACCTTCACGGCATCCGAGGTGTCGGTCCTGGCGGTGCCTTCAGGTGAGAGCCACAAGACGCGCGATAGCTGGACCAGGCTCACCGACGACCTGCTGGACCGCGGTCACGGCCGCGACTCGGCGCTCATCGCGCTGGGCGGCGGAGTCGTCGGCGACCTCGCGGGGTTCGTGGCGGCGACCTACATGCGAGGGATTCCATTCGTCCAGGTGCCCACGACCGTCCTCGCGATGATCGACGCGTCGATCGGCGGGAAGACCGGGGTCGACACGCGCCACGGAAAGAATCTCGTCGGTGCGTTCCACCGTCCCGCTGCAGTGGTCGTCGACCAGTCGGTTCTGGCGACGCTTCCCGCGAGAGAGCTCCGGGCGGGTCTCGCCGAGGCGATCAAGCACGGGGTGGTCGCGGACACGGGCTACTTCGATCGGGTCCGGGAAATCCTCCCGACCCTTCTCGGTCCCGAGGGCCACGCGTCCGCGGCAATGGCGGAGCTGGTCACCCGCAGCATCGAGATCAAGGCGGGAGTGGTCGATCGGGACGAGCGCGAGAGCGGCGTTCGAAAGATCCTGAACTTCGGCCACACAATCGGCCATGCGATCGAGATGCTGAGCGGCTACGCGCTCCTGCATGGTGAGTGCGTGGCCATCGGAATGGCTCTGGAGGCCGAGGTGGGCGAGCGCGCCGGGGTGGCTGCCGGGGGTACGGCGGATCTGGTCCGTCAGGCGCTGTCCGCTGCCGGCCTTCCGCACAACAGGCCGCAGAACATCGAACCGTCCCGCATCGTCGAGGCTGCCCGCGGAGACAAGAAGACCCGGGCGGGAATGATCGAAATGGCCATCCCCCTTGCCATCGGCCGGATGGCGGGCGAGGAGACCGGCTGGGCCGTCCGGATCGGCGAGGAGCTGATCGCGGAAGTGCTGGACGAATATGCGGATTCCTAGGCCAACGCGCACCGCAACGTGAAGCTGGCCTTACAATTGCCCCTCGCAACATCACCAGAACCCGAGTCAGCCATGTCATCGTTTTCAACGTATCTCGTCGGCTTCATCATCCTCATTCTCGGTCTCGCACTGGCCGCGCACCTGCTCAATGTGCCGGCACTGTGGATCGTTGCCGGCGCGATAGTGCTCATCGGGATCGGCGTCCTGACGGCGACGACGCACACGAAATCGAGAGACCAGGCCACGCCGTCCCGGGATAATAGCCCGCCGCCCCCGCGAACCCCGCCTGTGGGCTGACCAGCCGCTCCGGAGCCTTAACCGGCGGCCGGAAACACCCCGGGTGGGCCCATAATGCGGGCGCACCATGGGCGCCGTCAGGATTCGTAAGCCGTAATCCGGCCCCACCGTGGGCGCCTGCGGGAATACTCCGCCCCCGTAAACGGACGTGTGCTGGCATGAATACTGGCTGTTGACCGCCCCCGCGCCCGCTGTTATCGTGGCCGTCCCTGCAGAACTTCCTTCGCGGCGGGTATTTCCTGTCGCCGAACTTTCCGCATGGCAAGGGGCGTGTATGCAGCAAGTGGCCGAGACGAGATCCAAAGGATACTTCCGCTCTTCCCCCTCCACCGCGTTCGACCAGTACCTCCAGGACATCCAGAAACTCCCCCTGATCAGCGATCCCGCCGAGGAGCGCCGATTGGCGCGCCGGGTCCAGAAGGGGGATGAGCAGGCCGCCGAGCGGCTCGTGACGGCAAACCTCCGCTTCGTCATCTCCTATGTAAAGAAGTATCAGGGGCATGGGCTCGACCTGAGCGAGCTCGTGGCGATCGGGAACGAGGGACTTCTGAAGGCCGTCCGCAAGTTCGATCCTGACCAGGGCGTCAAGTTCATTTCGTACGCCGTGTGGTGGGTGCGCCAGGCCGTCCTCAAGGCTCTGGCCGAGCAGACACGCTCGGTGCGCATCCCCCTGAATCAGAACTCGCAGCTCATCAAGCTCGCACGAGCAGAGACTGTCCTCTCCCAGGTTCTGAAGCGCGACCCGACCGACAACGAGATCGGTCGGCTGCTTGAGGAGACTCCGGAGCAGGTTCGCGCGGCAAAGCAGATGTCGGCGACCGAGCTTTCCCTCGACGCCCCGATCGATCGCTCCGATCGCGAAGCCTCGACACTCGGCGAGCGATTCGCCGGCGTCGACGGCGCCGAGATCGAGGAAGTCACCGACTTCAAGCTCATGCGCGAGTTCATCGATCGCGCGTTCACCAAGTACCTGACTCCACGCGAGCGGAAGATCCTCTATCTCTACTACGGCATGGCTGAAGGATCCGAGGCCATGACGCTGGAGAAGATCGGTGCTCTGATGGGGGTTACGCGTGAGCGGATCAGGCAGATCCGCGAGCGCGCGTTCGAGAAGCTTCGCGAATCTCCTGACGGTATGGCACTATCCGGGTTCTGGACGGCATAGCCGGGGGGCGGCCTACAGACCCGTTCGCACGCCGGGACATCGGCGCGCGGCGCGAGAGGGGTGGAGCCCACCGGGCTTCCCCCCTCTCTGCGTATCAGTGAAGGCGCCTTCACGCACTGACTCTCTCCCGCCGGACCGATGCCCACCGATCCCCGAGTCGTAGAGAACCACGCGACAGGCAACCCATTGCCGGGCGCATTGCGCCAAGCGACCACCGATGCCCATGCGGAGCGGGTGATCCCTCGCCGCTCGGTCGTGAGCTGGGTGCTGTACGACCTGGCGAACACGATCTTCTCCATGGGAGTCGTCTCGCTCTACTTCTCCCTCTGGGTGCGCGAGGAGGTCGGGCCACAACGCGCGGACAGCGTCTACGGGGTAATCACCGCGATCTCGATGGGGCTGATATTCATCGCCTCGCCCCTCCTGGGCGCGATGACCGACAGGGCCAGACGGCGCATGCCCTTCCTCATCACCAGCACGCTCATCTGCGTGATCCTGACGGCGATGCTCGCGCGCGGTGGCTTCTACATGACGGCGATCCTCTTCATCATCGCCAACATCGCGTACCAGGCAGGGCTGCAGTTCTACGACGCCATGCTTCCGGAAGTCAGCAACGAAGCGAACCGCGGGAAGATCGGCGGCATCGGGGTCGGGGTCGGGTATCTCGGATCATACGTCGCCGTGGGAATCGGGCTGCTCTTCGGAACGGCGGACAAACCGTTCCTGTTCACGCTGATCGCGGGATTCTTCCTGCTGTTCGCCCTGCCCTGCTTTCTCTTCGTGAGGGAGCGCGGCAACCCGAATCCGCGCCCGGTTTTCAGCCTGAAGATGGTGAGCGAGTCGACCCGCGAGACGATTCGCACACTTCGCTCTGGCGCCGAGTACCCGGGCCTGATTCGCTTTCTCGTCGGCAGGGTGTTCTACACCGACTCGATCAACACCGTCATCGCGATCATGGCACTGTATACGGTGAACGTTGCAGTCGGCACGGGGCTCTCGACCGAGGCGGGAGAGCGCCAGGCCCAGCTCATTCTGATGACGGCGATCACGTTCGCCGTGATCGGCGGATTCGCATGGGGTTGGCTGGTGGATCGTATAGGACCAAAGCGCACCCTGAACCATGTGCTGCATTTCTGGATGGCGATCTTCGTCGGCGCTGCGGCGGTCGGGATTCTCGGCCTTCCGCTGCTCGCACTTTACGGCGTTGCCTGCTCCGCCGGATTCGCGCTCGGCGGGATCTGGGCAGCCGATCGGCCATACATGCTGCGCCTCACTCCACCGTCGCGGATCGGGGAGTTCTACGGTCTGTACGGCATGGTCGGCCGCTTTTCCGCGGTAACCGGCCCGCTGATCTGGGCGGGGATGACGCACCTGTTGATCCAGCGGCTTGGATTTGCTCCGCAGGTCGGGCAGGGATACGCGGTACTGGTGCTGCTCGGGATGGTGATTCTCAGCTACATCATCCTCCGGCCCGTCACGGACACGCCGCGTGTGTGGAACCGTCCGGTACCCTGACGATCGGGCGCACGGCGCGAGGGCGATGGGGATTCGTCCGGACGAGCTGCGGCGCGAGCTCGTGCGTCAACACATGAAGTCTCCTGCACGGACCGGTTTCGAGGCTGCGCGCGTTGCGCAGGGCGCGATCGAGTACGCCCTTTGGCGCGACGCACTGCACATCATCGTGTCCCGGGAAGGGAATCTGGAAATGGAATCCCGCGGGGGATAGTTTGCGAAGTGACCGAGCGCCTACTTCCTCTGTTCCCGCTTCCGCTCGTGCTCTTTCCCGGTGTGCCGCTACCACTGCACATTTTCGAGCCGCGCTACCGGGAGATGCTGGCCGATTGTCTCGCGGGCGATCGGCGATTCGGCATCGTCTTCACGCCCGAGGATGCGGAGGAGGGTCCTGCGCGCGGCGCCATCGGGTGCATTGCCGTCATCCAGGATCGCGAGGCTCTCCCCGACGGACGCTCGAACATCATCGTCCTTGGAGAGGATCGTTTCGCTGTCGCCCGTCTGGTTGCGGGCGAGCGACCGTACCTCCTCGGCGAGGTCGTGACGTATTCCGACATCGAGGAACCCGCGGGCGCGCTCGCGACGTTCGCGAGCCAGCTTCGCGCGGTCTTCGAGCGCGTGGGCCGCGCGGCAAGAACCCTTGCCGATGACCGCGATCCCCTCCCCGCGCTTCCCGACGATCCTGCCGCTCTGTCGTTCACCATAGCCTCGCTCATCGATCTCGATACCGAGGGCCGGCAGCGGCTGCTGGCCTCGCGCTCTCCACTCGGCCGCCTGCGTGAGCTGGACGCCCTGCTCTCGCCGGCGGTGGACGCCCTCGAGTCGCGCGCCGTCGTCCACGCCCGAGCCAAGACGAATGGCCACGGCCCGGGCGCGTCGGCATGACCGCGACTCGCGCCCGGCAATGGATGATGGCCACGTGAAGGAGGCGTAGCGCTCACCAAGACCCGCGGTTTACTTACGAGTCATGTTCCAGGCCGTCCTCTTCGAGCTCGAGGGTGTGCTGGCGGACACGCGCAACTTCCGCCAGCGCGCGCTGCAGGAGACGTTCGCGCACGATGGCGTACGGATCCCGGACAGCGTGGACGGCGTCTACGCCGGCCTTCCGGTTCGCAGTGCCGTGGTCGCCGCCTTCCGGTCCGGGGGGATCGACGCCGATGAAACGGCAGTCGATCTCACGACCCTCCGCGCCGAACGGCGATTCGCCGAGCACCTGGCGCACGGTTTCGCGCTGCGGGAGGGCAGCCGCGAGCTGATTGCGCATCTCGCCGGGCGCGTGCG
>JBGTMW010000681.1:0-2177 GCA_041743365.1 Gemmatimonadaceae bacterium | reverse complement strand
CGAGAAGATCGTGCTGAACGTCGGAGTGGGCGAGGCGATCAAGCAGCCCAAGGTTCTCGACAAGGTCGTCGAGGAGCTCGGGATCATCACCGGCCAGCGCCCGGTCCGGAAGAAGGCGAAGAAGTCGATCGCCAACTTCGGCCTGCGCGAGGGGCAGGAGATCGGCGCGGCGGTGACGCTGCGCGGGGCGCGGATGTGGGAGTTCCTCGACCGTTTCATCTCGACGGCGATCCCGCGGATCCGCGACTTCCGCGGGCTCAGCACGCGTGCCTTCGATGGACGCGGCAACTACTCGCTCGGCGTGAAGGAGCAGATGATCTTTCCCGAGATCAACTACGACATGGTCGAGCAGATTCACGGGATGGACATCACGTTCGTCACGAGCACGAACAAGGACGACCAGGCCCTCGCGCTCCTGCGCGAGCTGGGCATGCCGTTCCGTGGTGAAGACAAGCCGATCGTGGTGAACATCTAGTGTTCGCGACGCCAGCAGGGGCCGGCCGCGCCGGCGAGACCTTAAGTCAGAGAGATCGAAATGGCGCGTAAAGCCATGATCGAGAAGAGCAAGCGCAAGCCGAAGTTCATGGTGCGTCAGCACAATCGCTGTCAGCGCTGTGGCCGGTCCCGCGCATTCATTCGGAAGTTCGGCGTCTGCCGGATCTGCTTCCGCGAGCTGGCGCTGAACGGGTTGATCCCGGGCGTCAAGAAGTCGAGCTGGTGAGGGGGCCACGACAATGAGCATGACCGATCCGATCGCCGACATGTTGACGCGCATCCGCAACGCCTGCGGATCGAAGCACCGCCGTGTCGACATGCCGCTCTCGAAGATGAAGCTCGAGATCGCACGCATCCTGAAGGAGAACAACTTCATTCAGGACTACAAGACGCTCGAGACCGAGGAGGGGCGGCACATCCTGCGCGTCATCCTGCGCTACGCGCAGGGAGGCCAGCCGGTGATCCGCGCGCTCCAGCGCGTCTCGACACCGGGGCTCCGGAAGTACGTCGGCGCCACCGAGATCCCGCGGGTGCGCAATGGCCTCGGGATGGCGATCCTGAGCACATCGAAGGGGCTGATGTCCGACCGTCAGGCGCGGCAGGCCCGCACCGGCGGCGAGCTTCTCGCCCTCATCTGGTAAGGAGCTTCGAAGCAATGTCCCGTATTGGAAAGCGCCCGATTCCCGTGCCGAAGTCGGTCACGGTGACGATCGAAGGCAAGCGCGTCAAGGTAAAGGGCCCGAAGGGCGAGCTGGAGCGGGAGCTCCACCGCGAGATGGGCATCGCCCTGGAGAATGGGGAGATCACAATCTCCCGTCCCTCGGACGAGGCCGGCCACAAGTCGCTGCACGGCACCACCCGGTCGGTCATCGCCAACATGGTGGAGGGTGTGACGACGGGTTTCCGTACGCAGCTCGACATCGTGGGAGTCGGCTACAAGGCGGAGACGCGGCCATACGGTCTGCAGCTCGCGCTCGGCTTCTCGCACCCGGTGGAGTACCGCGCGCCCAAGGGTATCAAGCTCACGGCGCCGACGCCGACATCGATCAGCGTCGACGGTGCGGACAAGGAAGTCGTCGGTCAGGTCGCGGCGGAGCTCCGCAGCCTGCGTCCCCCCGAGCCGTACAAGGGCAAGGGCATCAAGTACGTCGGCGAGCAGATCCGGCGGAAAGCCGGCAAGGCTGGAGGCAAGTAATGGCGAAGTTGCGCATTCCGAAGTCGCGTCCCGAGATGCGGCAGCGCCGGCATCTCCGCGTGCGAAAGAAGGTCACCGGTACCGGGGAGCGCCCACGTCTCGTGGTGTTCCGCTCGCTGAAGCACATCTACGCGCAGCTCGTCGACGATGTCACGAACCGCACGCTGATGACGGTGTCCGACCAGAAGGTCGCCGAGGGGAAGAAGTCGGAGCGGTCGGTCGAGGTGGGGAAGGAGATCGCAGCGCGTGCAAAGGAAGCGGGGATCACGAGAGTCGTGTTCGACCGTGCAGGATACAAGTATCACGGCCGCGTGAAGGCGGTGGCCGATGGAGCCCGCGAAGGCGGGCTGGAGTTCTAAATGGCTGAGACAGAGAATCCTCCCGCGGCGGATCACGTGCCGAGCTCGCCGCCTGCTCGTGAGGGTGGGCCGACCGCTCGCGAGGGCGGCTCGACCGCTCGCAACCAGGGCGGCGGCGCAACCGCCGG
>JBGTMW010000680.1:0-1817 GCA_041743365.1 Gemmatimonadaceae bacterium | reverse complement strand
GCGGGAGCGACCCGGCGCTTCGAGGGCAGTATGTCGCGATCGGCGCGCACAAGGATCATGTCGGGTTCACCACGAGCCCGGTCGATCACGACTCGGCCCGCGCGGTGTATCTCGCGCGAAACCGCGCGCAGGTGGCGGGACGCCGGCCCAGGCCCGAGGAGCTCCGCGTGAACGTCGACAGCCTGCGCCGGATCCGCCCTGCGAGGCTCGATTCGATCTTCAACGGCGCCGACGATGATGCGTCCGGGTCGATGGCGCTCCTCGAGATCGCGGAAGCAATGGTCAACGCCCCGGCAAGGCCGCGAAGGTCGATCCTCTTCGTGTGGCACACCGGCGAGGAGGACGGGCTGCTCGGATCCGCGCACTACACGGCGAATCCCACGGTGCCGCTGGACTCGATCATCGCCCAGATCAACGTGGACATGATCGGACGGGGCACGGCCGACGATGTGCCGGGGGGCGGTGACGACTACCTGATCGTGGTCGGCCACCGGCGGATGTCGCGTGAGCTGGGCGACGTGATCGACTCCGTGAACGCGCGCCTGGAGCGACCGTTCCTCTTCGATCTCTCCTGGGACTCGCCCGACCATCCGGAGCAGATCTACGGGCGGAGCGACCACGCCAACTACGCGCACGCGGGCATTCCGGTGGCTTTTTTCTTCACGGGCCTGCACGCCGACTACCACAAGATCACCGACGAGCCGCAGTATCTGGACTACCCCCACTATACGCGAATCGTCCGGTTCCTGAACGACGTCGTGGTGGAGCTCGCGAATCGGACGGAGCGAGTGAGCGTGGATCGGCGGTAATCAGCTCCTCGGCGACCTGCCCGCCCGGGATTCATGGGCGGCCGCGGCAGGATCCGGAGATCGTCCAGCTTGCCGGCGGCCAGGTTCGCGTGAGGGCGGGGAACGGAGCGCCTGCTCGGTCTGACCATGGGCTGAGGCCGGCCGAGCAGGCGCATGTCAGGCGCACATCAGGCGCCGGATTCCCGCTCGACGAAGCTGCGGTTCACGCCTGTGCTTCCCGCCCCGCCGCCTTCGCCATCCATTCCTCGCCGGCACGCTTCATCTCATCCGCCGACATGTCCTTGACGTGCGTCGCGATTCCCCATTCGTGGCCGTACGGGTCGGTGACCTTGCCGTACCGGTCGCCCCAGAAGGCGTCCTCGAGGGGTTGCCGCACCTTTGCGCCGGCCTGCAGGGCACGAGCGAAGGCCGCGTCGGCATCATCGACGTAGACGTGAAGTGAGCTCGCAGTTCCGTTCGTGCTGAGCGGAGAGAGCACCCCCCACTGCGGGTACTCATCGCCCAGCATCACCACCGAGTCCCCGATCCGGATCTCGGCGTGCATGACCTTTCCGTCGGGCCCGAGCATGCGCGTCGTCTCCTCCGCTCCGAAGGCGCGCTTGTAGAACTCGATCGCGTCGGCCGCGCCGCGAACCACCAGTGCCGGAGTGACGGAGCGGTAACCGTCGGGGATGGGCTTTGCGGACATGGTCTTCCTCCTTTCATGGACAGCCGAGAGGCGCACGCGACCGGGGTCTCCGGGGGGAGCGTCTTCGGAATATCTTCGGGGAAGCCCAACCTATGCGGAACAGATGTCTGCGCAAGACCCCTCACCCCCATCGCGGCGGTTTGTTCACGCCGCTTCGGTCTTCAATCCCCCGACGAGCTTCCGAAGGTGGGTGGAACCGCGCAGCAACACCGCCGACGCCGAGGTCATCTGCTCGCACGCCGCGCTCTGCTCCTGTGTGGAGGCGTTGATCTGCTGCGCGGCGGTGGCGTGGTGTTCGGCCGTGCGCGCAATGGACGTCA
>JBGTMW010000679.1:0-2366 GCA_041743365.1 Gemmatimonadaceae bacterium | reverse complement strand
GGTTCCTTGCGTTGGGCCGTTGGGTTTCCGGCCGTTCGCATCAGTTCTTGCTGTCCTTCTCCGTCTCGTCTCCGACCGGCACGCCGTCTCGGCAACCGGATCGCTCCTGCCGTATCCGCGTTAGTCCGCGTTCGTCCGCGGCCATTCGTTCTTCCCCGAACTCGCACCAATCCGCCGCCCCTTCGCGGTCGACTCACCTGGAAAGCGGGCTCACTCTGGCCGGTCTCCACCGCGCATGCCGCGACGATAACCGTGGCTCGCCCTCACTCCGCGGCTCGACGAAACCCGCCCAGCCACTCGCCCCGTAAAATGACGCGCGCGCACTCACAGCCAGCTCGGCGCGCCATTCCGTTACCAAGCCCTGCAAGCGACTGGGCTCACAAGAGTTACATGAGCCGCATGATCTTGAAACATCTGTAGCAAGCAAGTACCTGCTTGCACGCATCCGCGGCCCGCGATACAATCCGCCCCCATGGAAATCAGGGAAAAAATTCTCAGCGCCGCCGCACGCGTGTACAGCCAGCACGGATTCCGCGGCGCCACTACGCGGCTCATTGCGCAGGAAGCCGACGTCAACGAGGTGACGCTCTTCCGAACCTTCGGGTCCAAGGAAGCGTTGATCGAGGAAGCCATACGCTGCCACGCGGCAAGCGCCGATTTCGCACGCCTGCCCGACGAGCCGCAGGATCCCGAGCGTGAGCTCACCGAGTGGTGCGCAGCGCACATGGCGCACATGCGCGAGGGCCGTGCACTGATCGTGAGCTGCATGGCCGACGTCGAGGAGCGGCCGGACATCGCCTGCAGTGCCGGCGGCGGCGCCGGTCGCGCATGGCAGGAACTGGAACGCTATCTCGAGCGGCTGCGTTCGACGGGACGCATGGACGTCGACGTTCACCTCAAGGCGGCGGGCTCGATGTTCATGAGCATCGCCTTCGGTGACGCCATGGGCCGGGAGATGATACCCAGCATGTTCCCGCAGCCGGTCGAGACGGCAGCGCGTGAATACACGCGGATCTTTCTCCGGGCAATCGCACCGCGTAGCAACGGCGCAGGCCGCACCCAGGACGGGAACGCCGCCGCTGTCTCCCCTTCCACCGATGACAGATCATGAGATCCGCCCAACAGTGGGGGCGAGCCCTCCCCTTCGTCCTCATGTGCATGGCTTCACCGGCCGCCGCGCAGGTGCAGCCGGTCAATACTCCTCCCTCCGCCTCTGCGACACGCCCGCTGTCGCTCGCCGAGGCGCTCCGCATCGCCGAGCAGGAGAGCGAGCTCATTGGCATCGCACGGTCGGCGGTGACGCGCGCGCGCGGTGAGACTTACAAGGCCCGGAGCCAGTACCTGCCCCAGCTCAGCGGCACCGCGCGCTACTCGCGCGCCCTGTCGTCGGAGTTCGAGAATCTCGGCGGCGGCGAGCCTGCACCCGATCCGGGGGCGCCACCCGTGCCCCCTGGTCCGTGCGATGCCTACCTCCGCCCCTCGGCACCCACCGATGAACGGCTTGCCGGACTGGAGCAGGCGGCGCGCTGCGCCTCGGGCAGCTCGCCATTCGCCGGACTCGGCGACCTGCCATTCGGCCAGGCAAACCAGTACAACGTCGGGCTCGATTTCACGCAGCCGATCTACGCCGGCGGTCGTATCGCGGCGTCCAATGCGATAGCGAACGCGGGACGACGCTCCGCCGACATCGACCTCGTCGCATCGCGCGCGCAGCTCCGACTCGATGTCACCGAGGCCTACTTCGATGCGGCGCTGACCGACCGGCTCGTTCAGATCGCGGAGTCATCGCTCGTCCAGACGGAGGTGGTCCTCAAGCAGACGAGGCTCTCGCGCCAGGTCGGGGACAAGTCGGAGTTCGACCTGCTGCGCGCGCAGGTCACTCGCGACAATCAGCGCCCGCAGGTCATCCAGCGCCGCACCCAGCGCGATCTCGCCTATCTGCGGCTCAAGCAGCTCCTCAACCTGCCGTATGAGGAGTCGCTGCTTCTCGCGACGGATCTGGGCGATGCGTCGATGGACGATGCCGTGGCCGGCCTTCCGGCGCCGGACACATCCGCGACCTCCCGCTCCACCGTCCGCCAGGCAGGCGAAGCGGTGGACATCCAGGAGAGCCTGCTCCGCATCCAGCGTGCGCAGCGCCTTCCCTCGATAGCCCTCACGTCTCAGCTCGGACGCGTTGCCTATCCCACCGGGGGCCTCCCCGGGTGGAGCGACTTCCGGCAGAACTGGTCGGTCGGTGTCGGCCTGTCGATGCCGATCTTCACGGGCGGGCGCGTCCGCGGCGACGTCCTCGTGGCGCAGGCGAACGTCGACGAGGCTCGGCTGCGTCTCCGACAGACGACCGAGCTCGCCGCACTGGACGCGCA
>JBGTMW010000678.1:0-4159 GCA_041743365.1 Gemmatimonadaceae bacterium | reverse complement strand
GCCTGCGCCCTGCTCGCGCTGCTCCGCCCCGGCGACCACCTGCTCTCCAGCTCCTGGATCTACGGTGGGACGCACCGCCTCTTCACGCAGGAACTGATGAGCATGGGGATCGACGTGACGCTCGTCGACCCCGGTGAGAGCCGCGGCTGGCGCAAGAGGATCAGGAAGCAGACCCGCGCAATCTTCCTCGAGTCGCCCGTGAATCCCTCATGCCGCGTGATCGATCTCGCGAGCGTCCGCTACCTCACCAAGGAAAACGGTCTCGCGCTCGTCGTCGATTCGACGTTCGCCAGCCCGGTCAACTTCCGGCCGATCGAGCACGGCGCCGATGTCGTGATCCACTCGGCCACGAAGTTCCTCAACGGCCACCACGACGTGCTGAGCGGCGTCGTTCTCGGCACATCTTCGTACATCGAGGAAGTGCGGCAGAAGATGATAGTCTGGGGGCAGGCTCCCGATCCCTTCGCCTGCTGGCTGCTCGAGCGCGGACTGAAGACCCTCGACGTTCGCGTGAAGCGGCAGAACGAGAACGCCATGCGCATCGCCGAGTGGGCCGAGGGGCGCAAGGAAATTCGCGCCGTCCACTACCCGGGGCTCGCATCGCATCCCGACCATGAGATCGCCAGGGCGCAGCTCGACGGCTTTGGGGGGATGCTCGCGCTCGAGCTCGTCGGCAGCGGAAAGGCGGCGGAACGGTTCATCCGCCGGCTGAAGCTGTGCATCCACGCCGCGAGTCTTGGCGGGGTCGACACTCTCGTGTCCGAGCCGCGCTACACCTCACACGCGCATCTTTCCGCCGAGGAGCGCGCGCGCGCCGGCATTCCCGACGGCTTCCTGCGGATGAGCGTGGGAATCGAGGATGCGGACGATCTCATCGCCGACCTCGAGCAGGCGCTCGGGTGATGCTCGACTCCGGCGCGACGCCGCTGCCGGACCGCCGAATGGGTGATCGTCGCGCCGACCTCCGCGTCGGCGACCTGACGATCCCCGAGCTGAGGCGCATGCTCGTGACGACGACGCTCTTCGTGATCGTCCTCGCGCTGTTTCTCTGGATGGTCAGGACCGTCATCATCGCGGCGATCCTCGCGATAGTCATTGCCGTGTTCATGAGACCGGTGTTCGAGGTGCTCGCAAACCGCTTCCGCCGCCCTGCCCCCGCCGCTCTCGTCACTCTCGCGATCGTGATAGTGCCGGTTCTGGCCGCCCTCGCCTACAGCTACGCCGAGGTGAGCAGCGTCGTCACCTACCTCGAGGCAAATCAGGCGCTGGTCGTCGACCGGATCAACGAGAGCGTGAGGGAGACCTTCCCATGGGTGCGAACGGAGAATGCCGCGAGGCACATCGCCAGATGGGTGCGGACCGTCACAGACTACGGGAGGGCGATCCCCGAGGCAGTCCAGGAGACTGTCGTCACCTTCGCGATTTCGACCACCATCTTCCTGTTCACCGCGTTCTACGTTTTCACCGATCATGATCGCATCGTTGGATACATCCGAACGAAGGTTCCCCGCCGCTACGGAGAGCTGGCCACCGCGCTCGAATCGAACGTTGGCGGCGTGCTCCACGGAACGATCTACTCGACCCTGCTGACGCAGACGATCAAGTCGGTCAACATCCTCATCCTCAATCTCATCTTCGGAGTGCCGCTGGCCGCGGTCCTCGCCCTGGCATCGTTCGTGATCGGTTTTTTCCCGATCGTCGGATCGTGGAGCATCTACGTTCCCGTGGCCGCGTGGCTCCTTATCTTCAGGCAGGCGCCGACCGCTGCCCTGCTGATGATCATCATCGGCTTCGGCGTGAACACGCTCTTCATCTCGATGTACCTTCGCCCGAAGATCGCCGCTGACCGCTCGCGGGTGCTCAACTTCTACTGGATGCTCGTCGGGCTCGTGACCGGCGTGTATACGTTCGGTATCACCGGCATCCTTCTAGGCCCCATTCTCATCGGCCTGCTGAAGGCGGTGATCGACACGGTGACCGCGCGCTCTGACTGGCGCTTCGCCGACCCGGATGCCGAATCCGCCCGGACGCCGAGCGGGGCGACCACATGATTCGCTACTTCAACGTCACCAAGGAGTACGCGCGGTCCGGCATCGCGCTCAAGGACGTGTCGCTGCGCGTGGCCAAGGGGGAGTTCGTCTTTCTCACGGGGCCCAGCGGGTCGGGCAAGAGCACCATGCTCAAGCTGGCGTACCTGGCGGAGCTGCCCACGGAGGGCGAGGTGCAGGTCAGCGGCGTCAGCACCACCGAAATCCGCCGCGGCGACATCGCCCGCCTGCGCCGCAAGCTCGGGATCGTCTTCCAGGACTTCAGGCTGCTCGAGGATCGAACCGCCGAGGCGAACATCGCCTTCGCGCTCGAGGTCACCGGCGCACCGCGCGCGAGCATCCAGCCCAAGGTCTCCCGTCTCCTCGCACAGGTCGGACTCGCCTCCAAGGGCAGCAGCTATCCCCGCGAGCTCTCCGGCGGCGAGCAGCAGCGGGTCGCGATCGCGCGCGCCCTCGTCAACGACCCCTTCGTCCTCATTGCCGACGAGCCCACCGGGAACCTCGACGAGCGCGCGACGCGCGGTGTGTACCAGCTGCTCCGCGACATCAACGCATCCGGCACGGCCGTCGTCATGGCGACCCACAACCTCGAGCTCATCCGCCGGGCCGACTATCGCACGATCGAGCTCGATCGCGGTAGTGTCGTGTTCGACTCGGCTGACGCTTCCCTCCCCCGACGCGAGGCACGATGAGGCTCGCCCTCCGCGAAACGCTCATCGCCTTCCGCCGGACGCCGCTGCTCAGCACGCTGAGCATCACGACCATCGCCTTCTCGCTGTTCGCCTTCGGCCTTTTCGGGCTGGTCGCTCTGAACATCCGCACCGCGATCGCGGATGTCGAGTCGCGCGTGGAGATCCGGGCGTTCATCGTCGATGGTGCGGCGGTGGAGGCGGTCGCTGCCGCGATGGGAGACATCGGGGCCTTCCCGGAGGTCGGCGAGGTCAACTACGTCACGCCGGAGATGGCGCTGGAGAAGGCGCGCATCGAGCTCGGCGAGTTCGAGGACGTCTTCGAGGAGGGAGTCCTGCCCGGCTCGATCGAAGTGCGCCTCAGGCCCGGCTCGCGAGACCCCGAAACGGTTCGCGAGGTCGCGGGCCGGATCGCGGGTTACGAGTTCATCGATGACGTTCGTTTCGGCGAGGAATGGGTCGAGAAGCTCTATCGGGTCCGCACGGTTGCATCGGTGGTCGGACTCGCGCTCGGAACGGCCTTCGCCACGGTGGCCGTGATAATCATCGCCGCCACCATCCGCATGGCCGTCCTGGCGCGGAGTCGCGAGATCGCCATCATGCGGCTCGTAGGCGCAACGGATGGCTTCATTCGGCTCCCGTTTCTTCTCGAGGGACTGGTGAAGGGCATCCTGGGCGGGCTCGCGGCGCTGCTCCTCACGTGGATCGCCGCCTCGATGGTCGACAGGTATTTCATCGAAACGATTTTCTTCGACTCGACCCTCGCGCTCGTCGGCATCGCGTGCGGTGCGCTGATCGGTCTCGTCGGCAGCGCTGTCTCGGTCGGCCGGCACCTGCGCGCGATATGAGACGGATCGCCGCCGCGCTCGCCTTCTGCGTCGTCATGGCGACCCCCGCGAGCGGACAACAGTCCTCCGCGGACCGCCTGCGCGCCCAGCGCGATTCGCTCGAGCGCATCCGCAGGGAGCGCACCGAGCTCCAGCAACGCATGCAGGCCCTCAAGGGCCGTGCTCACTCGCTCGCCGAAGAGGTGAACAACCTCATTCGGCAGGCGGAGGCAACCGGTCGCGCGGTTCGCTCGCTGGATACACAGGTCGCGGCAGTCAGCGAGGAAGTGGAGAGCTCGACTGCGAGGCTGATTCGGGCCCAGGACGAGCTCACCGTCAAGCGGGCGACGCTCAAGCGCCGCCTGAGCGACATCTACAGACGCGGCCCGCTCTTCTCCCTCGAGGTCATGCTCTCCGCCGAGTCCTTCGGCTCGCTCGTCGCGCGATACAAGTATCTGCACGAGCTCGCCGTTCGCGACCGCGCACTGGTGCAGCGGGTTCACCAGCTCAATGAGCAGATCGAGCGCCAGCGCCGGGGTCTCGTTCGCCTCCAGAACGATGTGGTGGCAACGCGGGAGGAGCGCGCCGAGGAGGA
>JBGTMW010000677.1:0-6792 GCA_041743365.1 Gemmatimonadaceae bacterium | reverse complement strand
GGTCACTCCCAGCGATTCGGGCTTCAACCGGCGCCCCGCGCACGCATCGCAGTTCGTGACCGTCATGTACTCCTCGAGCTCGACGCGCACTCCGTCGGACTCGGTCTCATCGTAGCGACGCTGGATGTTCGCGACGACCCCGTCCCATTTCGCCGCGGTCTTCGGTGCGCGGCCGGCGGCCGTTGACCTGCCGGACCGATCGTCGGTGCCGAACAGGATCGCATTACGGACGTTCGGCGGGAGCGCGCCCCAGGGCGCGTTGAGGTCGAACCCGATCTCCTTCGCGAGCCCGGGCAGCAGGATCTTTCGCAGGTACCCGTCCGGCTCTCCCCAGGGCAGGATCACGCCCTCCAGTATCGAGATGCGCGGATCGCCGAGGATGAGATCCGCGCTTACCTGCCGTCGCGTACCAAGTCCGCCGCATGCGGTGCAGGCGCCGAAGGGCGAGTTGAAGGAGAAGTGGCGCGGCTCGAGCTCGGGCAGGGAGATCCCACAGTCGGCGCAGCCGTACCGTTCCGAGAAGAGCTGGGTAGTCTCGGGGTCGCCGTAGCGCACGACCTCGACCAGTCCATCCGCCAGCTTCAGCCCCGTCTCGAGCGAGTCGGTGATGCGCCCGCGGTCCTCTGCGCGGACCAGCGTACGGTCTACGATGACCGAGACACTGTGGTTCTGGCGGCGGTTCAGCTTCGGGGGATTGGCGAGCTCGACGATCTCTCCGTCGACCACTGCGCGGACGAAACCCTGCTTGCGCGCCGACTCGAACAGCTCGCGGAACTCGCCCTTCCGCCCCCGGACCAGCGGCGCGAGGATCTGGATCCGACTCCCCTCCGGCCAGCCGAGCACCGTGTCGGCGATCTGGACGGCGCTCTGGCGCTGCACGAGGCGACCGCACGACGGACAGTGCGGGGTGCCGGCCCGTGCGAAGAGCAGGCGGAGGTAGTCGTAGATCTCGGTTACCGTCCCGACGGTGGACCTCGGGTTGTGCCCGGCGGTCTTCTGCTCGATGGATATGGCGGGCGAGAGTCCCTCGATCGAGTCGACGTCCGGCTTTTCCATCAGGCCAAGGAACTGGCGGGCGTACGCGGACAGCGACTCGACGTATCGTCGCTGGCCCTCGGCATAGATCGTATCGAAGGCGAGCGACGACTTGCCGGAGCCCGAGAGGCCGGTGATTACGGTGAGCTTGTTTCGCGGGATGCGGACATCTATGCCCCGCAGGTTGTGCTCACGCGCGCCGCGGACGATCAGTGCTTCTTCAGCCATAGCCTGTGAAACTATGGCTGTGGGCTGCCGGTAAACAAGTCAGGGGTAAGGGCACCCGCGAGCACCGCGGTGGATACGTCGATTACATTTGAACTTCTCCCGGCCAGGCCCATCGACCCTGCACACCGCCATGCCTCACACGGACGCGATAATCGTCATGACCACTGTCGCATCGACCGAGGAAGCGGTGAAGCTGATCAGGGAGCTGCTGGAACGGCGCCTGATCGCCTGCGGAACTCTCCTGCCGGGGTCGCGGTCCCTTTACCGTTGGGAGGGGAAAGTTGCGGATGAGCAGGAGGTCGTCGTCCTCCTCAAGACCCGCTCTGCGAGGGTGGATGCGCTCGAAGTGGCTTTTGGGCAGCTGCACCCCTACAAGCTGCCCGAGCTTCTCGTCCTGCCCGTCGTGGGCGGGATCGCGAGATATCTCGAGTGGATCAATGACGAAACCACCCTGGCACTGACCTGATGACGCCCCACACCGGAAACCGCGTGCCGCCCGAAGGCGACTCGCCAAATCAGCTCCCCCTCGGCGACGAGATCCGCCCACCGTTGGCCCAGCCTGCAGACATGGCCGGATCGGAGGAGCCGGCGCACGAGCCCGAGGACGGGCCCGCCGCGCTGTACGCCAAGGCCCGCCAGGCCAGCGATGCAGGCGAGACGCGCGAGGCGATTTCCATATACCGGGCGCTTCTGGCGCGCGAGCCGCGTCACATTCGCGCGCGAAACAATCTCGCGCTACTGCTGGAGAAGTCCGGCGACGTCGATGGTGCGCTCTCCGAGCTCGGGAAGGCACTCGGGTTCGATCCGGACAACGTCTCGGTGCTGTGCAACAGGGCCGCGATTCTCACCGCGCGCCTCAAGTACGACCAGGCCGAGACCGACCTGACGCGCGCCGCCCGGATCGACGAGCGCAACCCGGAGGTGCTCATCAATCTCGGCATCCTTCTCTGCAAGCGTGCCCGCTGGCGCGAGGCGATCGAGCCCCTGGAGCAGGCCGCGCACCTCGAGCCCGCGGGCGCCGCCGCCAGGTACTATCTCGGCGAGGCGTACAACCACATCGACCAGCTGCCCGCGGCGCTCGCGGCGTACGAGGCGGCTGCTGCCCTCCAGCCCACGAACTGGCGCGCGTACAAGGGCGTCGGCATGGTGCTCGACCGGATGGGCCGCCCCGCGGAAGCCACCATCGCCTACCAGCGGTCGCGGGAGATCCAGCGCCGGTGATGACCCTGACGACTCCCGCGCGAAGCTGCAGATGAGCGAGGACCTCGGATGACCCGTCGCGGGGCCATCGCTACGACTGTACTGCTCGTCTGGATCGTCGCCCTCTCCTTCCTGATTCGCCGGGAGTTCTTCCGCGCGCCCACCGAGCTGCTTGCGGAGGCGGCGCTTCGCATCTCGCCCGAGGCGCTCTTCTACGTGGTCGAGCGCGACGGTGAGCAGATCGGCTTCGGCTCGTCGACCATCGACACCACGGAGCAGACGATCGAAGTCTCCGATCACCTGGTCGTGGACCTTCCGGTCGACAAGCGCCTCCATCGCAGCTCCGCGCGTGCCGCCGTGAGCCTCACGCGGGGCCTGCGGCTGCTCGGATTCCGCGCCAGCGTCGAGATGCTCGCGACCCCGATGGGTGCCACGGGCCGCTTCGTCGGCGATTCCCTGCTCCACCTCACCATCAAGACCGGCCCGGAGGCCGAGGATTCCCAGACGGTGCGCCTGACTGGCCCCGTCGTCTTCCCCACCCTCGTGCCGCTCGTGATCGGGCTGTCGCAGAAGCTGGATGTCGGCACCGAGATCACGCTCAAGGTGATGCAGCCGGGCGCCCTCGAGGGAAAGGACCTGGCTGTGGTCATTGCCGCCGAGTCGCTGTTCGTCGTTCCCGACAGCGCCGCTCTCGACTCGGTGACCGGACGATGGAACAGCGTGCGCACCGACACCATCAGGGCCTACAGGCTCGACATCCCCGGAAGCCCGATCACGGGTTGGGTGGACGAGCGGGGACGCGTGGTGGAGGCCAGTCAACGGGGCACGATGACGCTGCGGCGCACGGCATACGAGCTGGCGTTCGAGAACTGGCGACTGTCGGCGGGCCAGCGTGCCTCGTCGGTGACGGCGGATCGCGACATCCTCGAATCCACGGCCATCGCCTCATCTGTGGGGCTCGACCGGTCGCGCATCGCGCGCCTGCGCGTGAAGCTGGGCAACGTCGACCTCTCGGGCTATGACCTCGAGGGTGAGCGACAGTCGCTGGCGGGCGACACCCTGCAGATCATCCGCGAGCGGCCGGAGGTGCTGCATGCGAGCTACGGTCTGCCGGCAAGCCCCGTGGGACGCTTCAGGACGGAGCTGATGGCCGAGCCGCTGATCCAGTCGTCCGACCCGGCCATCGTCGCCCTGGCGAGGCGCATCGCGGGGGGCGAAACCGACCCCCGAATCGTGGCCGAGCGGCTGAACCGCTGGGTGTACGACTCCCTGAAAAAGCGCATCACGGTGGGCGTGCCGAACGCGCTTCAGGTCCTGCGCACGAGAAGCGGCGACTGCAACGAGCACACCCAGCTTTACATCGCCCTGGCCCGCGCCGTCGGGCTCCCGGCGCGCAGCGCAGCGGGACTCGCATTCGTGCGCGGAAAGTTTTACTACCACGCCTGGCCGGAAGTCTATCTCGGTAACTGGGTCGCGGTCGATCCGACGTTCGGGCAGTTCCCAGCCGACGCCGCGCACCTGCGTTTCATCATTGGCGGCCTCACACGGCAGGCGGACCTGCTCCGGCTCATCGGGCAACTCGAGATCGAGGTCATCGAGTCGACCTGAGTGGCGCGGACGGCGCGGTCGTGACACCGCCCAATCCCCGCGCTCCGATGATCAGACTGCAGGCGTTAACCAAGCGATACGGCCGCTTCACCGCCGTAGACGCGATCGACCTCCACGTTCCGCGCGGGCAGCTCTTCGGCTTCCTCGGCCCCAACGGCGCCGGCAAGACCACCACGCTTCGCATGATCGCGGGAATCCTCCGCGCATCTTCCGGCTCGGTGCACATCGGCGGAGTGGACCTGGCCGCCAACCCGATCGCAGCGAAGTCGAAGCTCGGGTTCATCCCGGACCGGCCCTTCATCTACGAGAAGCTGACGGGCGCGGAGTTTCTCCGCTTCGTGGCCGGCCTCTTCGACCAGAGCGGTCCGAAGGTTGAGCACCGCGCGCGCGAGCTTCTGGCGCTGTTCGATCTGGAGCCCTGGCGGGATGAGCTTGTAGAGAGCTACAGCCACGGCATGCGGCAGAAGCTGATCATCTCCAGCGCGTTCGTGCACCGGCCGGAGGTCATCGTCGTGGACGAGCCGATGGTCGGCCTCGACCCGAAGGCGGCGCGAATACTGAAGGACCTTTTTCGCGAGTACACCGCGCGCGGCAATACGATAATGATGTCGACGCACACCCTCGAGGTGGCCGAGAGCCTCTGCGACCGGGTGGCGATCATCCAGGGGGGCGTGATTCGCGCCGCTGGCACCATTGAGGAGCTGAGAGCAGACGGCTCGAATGCCGGACGCGGACTCGAGGAGATATTCCTGCGACTCACCGGTGAGAACGCCGCGCGGGAGCTGGTCGAGGTACTGAATGTCTGACTCGGCCGGAGCGGCGAGTCGGGGCCCCGCCAACGTGGCCGCGGCGGAGCTGCCCAACCCGGCGCTCCTCCACCTTCTCGGACCCAAGTGGTTGACCGCCCGGGCGCGAGCGCGGTCGGGAGAACGCGGACGCTTTGCGCGCACCGCGGTGCTGGCGGTGCTGGGGTTCATTTTCTGGGCGTTCATCTTCGGCGTTCTTTATCGACTGCTCGCGTACTTCCGCGGAGTTCAGGAGATCGGGCCGCTCCTCGCCGGAAAGCTGCTTGGCGTGATACTCATCGCCTTCCTGTCGATCCTCCTGCTGTCGAACGTGATCACCGCGCTCTCGAGCTTCTTCCTGGCGAAGGACCTCGACCTCCTCGTCGCCGCGCCGGTGGACTGGCTTCGCCTCTATGGGGCCAAGCTGCTCGAGACCTCGGTGCACTCGAGCTGGATGGTGGTGCTTCTCGCGATCCCGATGTTCGCCGCGTATGGCGTCGTGTACGATGGTGGATGGGCGTTTCCGCTCATCGCGCTGACGCTCTTTCTTCCGTTCCTGGTGATTCCGACCGTGATCGGGAGCGCGGTCACGCTGCTGCTCGTGAACCTGTTCCCGGCGCGACGCACGCGCGACATACTCAGCGTCATCGCGGTTCTCACAGCCGCCGGGATAGTGCTCCTCTTCCGTATCGTCCGCCCGGAGCGCCTGGCGCGGCCCGAGGGCTTTCGCTCACTAGTGGATTTCATAGCCATACTGCGCACTCCGACATCGCCCTTCCTGCCTAGCGAATGGGTGCAGCAGGGAGTCATGTCATGGCTCAAGGGCAGCTTCGATCCGCTGCCGGTGATTCTGCTCTGGTCGAGCGCCGGAGCGCTGATCGTGCTCGGCGCGCTGCTACACCAGGCGATCTATCCGCAGGGATTCAGCAAGGCGCAGGAGAGCGGACAGCGGTGGGCACGCGCCGGCGCGATGGCCCGCTTCGCATACTGGGCACTCGCACCCTTCGGCGTGCTGCGCCGCGAGCTGCTGCTCAAGGAGCTCAAGCTCTTCTTCCGCGACACCACTCAATGGTCGCAGCTGATCCTCCTCGGCGTGCTCGTCGTCGTCTATGTCTTCAACATCAAGTACCTGCCGCTGAGGGGCGAGGGGATCACGTTCTTCCTCCGGAACATCGTTCCCTTCCTGAACCTGGTGCTGGCTGGCTTCGTGATCGCCTCCGTCGCCGCGCGCTTCATCTTCCCGGGAGTGAGCCTCGAGGGACGCACGCTTTGGCTGCTGCGCTCCAGCCCCATGCCGGTGAAGGCGCTGCTCTGGTCGAAGTTCTGGGTGGGTACGGTGCCGCTGCTCATCCTCGCGGTCGGGATCGTCGGCGTGACCAACGCGCTCCTCCAGGTCTCGACGTTCATGTTCGCGGTCTCGCTGGTCACCATCACGATGATGACCCTGGCGCTTGCGAGCCTGGCACTCGGGATCGGTGCGCTCTTTCCCCAGTTCGAGACCGAGAACGCGGCCCAGATCCCGACGTCTTTCGGTGGACTCGTCTTCATGATGACAGCTATAGCGCTCATCGCCGGAACCGTGGTCCTCGAGGCGCGACCGGTGTACGCGTATCTCCGCGCGAAGACGTTCGGCACGCCGCTGGAGCCCACCGAGATGATCGTGGGGTTCGGGCTCGCGGCACTCCTCTGCGTCGCGGCGACGATAGTCCCCCTCCGGGTGGCCCACGTCCGCCTCGAGGCCGTGGAGCGTTAGGAGCGCGTCGGCAACCGGACTAGATTTCGTCGGTCAGCCCTGGTCCATTCCGGGGGCACGCCGCGGCTCTGCCCCGTTCCCAGACGCGATCCCGACCGTTCCATGAGACTTTTCACCCCGTACCCCTTTACGGCGCTCGTCCTCGCGGCCTGCGCCTCCGCGGGAACCACCACGACCCCGCGA
>JBGTMW010000676.1:0-7414 GCA_041743365.1 Gemmatimonadaceae bacterium | reverse complement strand
GCGAAGGCCGGCGGGCGTCGAGCCGGCGGGCCTTCGTACATGAGCGAGCGATAAGGGGCACCCGGTCGCCGTTACGGCGACGGCTCCCCGTAAACCATCCCGCGCACTCCCTGCCCGCTGAACGCGGACTCGTAGCAGTAGTTCGAGCTGCCCCACGGCTCTGACCACCCCCAGCAGGTACGCGGCTGCTGGTAGGCAAATTCCACCGGCAGGAGAGCTATGAAGGGGTTCACGGTGAAGGTCTGCCCCGCGTCGATCACCCGCAGGAAGAACCCGTACTCGAGGCCATAGCGCACGAACCGACCGACGGTCTCCTGTCCGGAGTAGTTGTAAGAATACACATCCTCGATTCCGAGGTCGCGGTCCCAGTAGCGTGAGTGGCCGCGCGAAGCGTACATCACGTCGCCGGCGTATCGATCGTACGTCACCGACGTCCACCCGAACGCCGGACCTTCCTCGCCAACGTATTGGTTGCTGCACAGGTACAGCCAGCCGCGGCCGGTGTTCGGCTGATCGAACCCGCGTGACACGCATGAAGAGCGCATATACGGGTCCTCGTACGTCCAGTCGGCCTGGAGGCCCCGGAACAGCACCTGATGCGCCGTCTCGAAGGCGGTGTACTGCCTCCCGAACAGCTCGCCGAGCGGGAACGAAACGGCGCGAGGCATGAAGGCGTACATGTACGACTGCTGGGTGCGTCCGCTCGTCTCATTGGTGTAAGACCACTCGCCGCCCTGTCGGCCCTCGTTGTAGCTCCAGGTCGACTCGTAGCTGCTCGTGGACGCGAAGGTGAGATCCTCGAATGCCGCGTCGTAGAAGAAGGCCGATCGAACGAAGATGACGTTCATCGTGCCCTTCGCCGAATTGTTGGCGTCGTCATAGTCTCCGGGCGCGACGCCCTCTACGCGCACCTCGAACTGCGAGGTGCCAGTCCGGCGGAACATGTGCATGAATCCGCAGGTCACCGTGCCACCTGCGTCCACCCAGATTCCATAGGCACGATCGGACTCCACGCCATCGACGTAGAGGACGCAGTCGGCCCACGCGCCAACGTCCCCGTTCAACTCACGGACTACCGCGACGATCGGCACCGCCGAGTTCAACACTGCCCGCGGCGCCTGCCGCAGCGAGACCACCGCGAGATCCGGACGTAGCAGCACGGGGGCGTCGACAGTGACCACGCCGGCGCGCGCGAAGTCGGCGCCGGTGATGACACCCTGCACCTGAGCCCGGCCGCCGCGGACGAGACCGTTCGCGTCGAGCGTGACGCTCTGCGTTCCTACCTGGTTCCAGTTGCGGGTGTACTGGAGATCACCGTGCGGGTCGAAAGCCTTGAGCTGCACGTTCTTCAGGGTCGCGCCTCCAGCAAGGCCCTCGTGTTTCGTCCGCGACCGTGTCCATCCACCCCAGTCACCGGCGACGACGTCTACACTGCCGGAGCCGTCGCGAGACAGGAGCGCCTGGATCGCGAGGGTAGCCGAACCGGAGCGGCCCGTTCCGGGGCGATGTCCCGCATCCGCGTACTTCCGGGAATTCGATACGAACATCGCCTGACGTTCGGCGGCGCCCCCGGCATCTGCCTCCACGGCGGACAACGATGGCGCAAGGGAAGGGCTGGTTGGCGCCTCCGAACAGGCCGCTGCCGCGAGCAGCCATCCGGCCGCGCCTGCCCGGCGCCACCGGTTCGATCTCCACGTGTACACCATGATGAAGTCTCCTCCAGGTATGCCGGGCCGCGCGCTGACTGGTTACCGGTGGCGGGCGAGCGGCGATCGGCGATGCGGGGGAGAAAATCGGTCGGCCCGGTTTCGGCTGCCCTACGTCTGATGACGTAGCGCGCATGCGTAGACACGCAGGCTCCGGGGCGCAACGACGTAGGGTGGGCTCGTCACGGCAGGAAGGGCCCTCACTGCGCTCACGCCGGATGGGAAGCCGCACGCGCTCGACTGTCGGAACGATGGAAGTGAACGCGGGAATGCGTTGCGATGGCGGCGCGGGGGGAGTCATCACGTTGGCGACCCATGGGTGAAGTAGGGCGCCTTGCAGCCTTCGTGCTGCGGGTCCTGAAACACCAAAGGCGGGGTTGTCGGTGCAAGCCGATGGCCCCGTCTGACCATGCGGGGCTACGCGGTTCGCGCTCTGCCGTCCCCGCTGCCCGTGTCGGGGGTGAGTCCGGCATCCTTGTTCGCCCAGAAGATTCGCGCGAACTCCTCGGCTTCGTCGGGGAAGGGATACGGACGCTCCTCCGTCATCCCCGTCTCGCCGAGGAGCCAGGCGCGGTAGCGGTCGGCCGCGCCCCTCCGATCGTGACAGGATTCGCGAACCAGCCGTTGCATGGCCGCTTCGGGTTCGCGCCACCGACGGGCCCAGACTTCTGCCCATGACCGGTTCTGGTGCGGATACAGCGCCATCTGCCGCTCGACATCATCCCACGGATCCGTCATCGCCCGCTGTCGCAGGGCGAACAGGGCGCGGCGAGGCAGTGGCGCGATTCCGAGGAAACGGTCGGCCCAGATAGTGAATGGGAAGGTGCGCGGCCTGAGATCCGGAAGCGCCTGGTAGACGTACACCTCGGATTCCAGCGCCGTTTCCTGCTCGTTCCGGATGACCCGGTCTGTCCACGCCTCCCACGTCGTCGCCGGATCGTATAGCTCGGCCAGCCCGACCTGATGAACGGTCTCGTGCAGCACGAACAGGTCGTGGACGTACGGGTTGTCATACTCGCGCGCGTGGATCGCGTTGAACATCGGCGTGAAGTGCGGATGCTCGATCTCCGGCCGGTCCATCTCGAAGAATGCACGCGGGAGCTGCGCCACCCGACAGACCCAATGCCGGATGTAGCCGTACACGTCGTCCTGCGACTCGCGAAACAGGTCGGTTCGCCAGAGCGATCGGTAGTGCGCCGCAATGTCCGCGGGGTCCACGAGAACGATGAGATTGCGCATCAGCGATCCCGCTCGCCCGACGGTGTTTCCTCGCGGGCACGATCGCCGAGCAGGCGATCGAGCGTCGGTGTCACGCAGTACCGCACGAACCTTCCGCGACGCAAGCCGGCCACGATGTCGGGAAGATCGTCGTGCCACGGGTGATGCGCGATCAGCACCGCATCGCTCGCCGCGAGAGGGAGATGAAGCGCAGCGCCGGCCTCGGCGACTGCGGCGGCCTGGTACGACATGTACTCCGCGGGAATGGCCCGTGGCGTCAGGCTCGCCAGCAGCTCGCGCCCCAGCTCGAGGCTGTAGGTGTTCTTGAACCAGCGATTGCCGACCAGCCCCGGCATCATCGCGCGGCTCAACACCCCTCCGACGCGGTGATAGTAGACGCCGAACACCTTGCTCAGCGAGAAGAAGACGGTGTCGATCAGCGAACTCGTCACCGCTATGTGGTATTCGCGCGCGACCGTGCCGACATAGGTGAGGTCCACGGCGACGCGCACCCCGGGGAGCTCCTTCTCGAGGTGCCCGATGAAATCCGGGAATTCGGTCCAGAGGTTCCCGTCCATTGCCGATGGCTCCGAAATCATGACGAGATCCCCGCGAAACGCATCGGCGGAACGATGGTGGAAGGCCTCTGCCCAGCGACTGCGGTCGTGGCGCTCGATCCGGACGCCGTACGCATCGGCGTATGCACCGTAACCCTCGTACTCGCCATCGAACATGTGCATCACCGGCTCGCGCGACGCCGCGCGGCGATCGAGCGAGAACTGGGCGATGCACTCCCTGATCGCTTCACTCGAGCCGGCGGTCGCGTAGCGATGCGGGAAGGCCGATTCGTCCAGCGTCACGACCTCCCGCCGCCAATTCAGCCACGCGTCCAGAAAATCCTCGTGCAGCCGGTCCTGACCGCCAAGGTAGGGCGCGCCATACAGTCGATCGGCGAGCCCTTCGGGAAGCTCCCGCCAGAGCCGCCGGGCGATGCGCCGGGTTTCGGGCCACCGACAATCGAATACCGGCTTGCTGACGCCGGCTCCGAGAAGGGCCGCGGAGGTCTCGAGATGGTGCCGTCGCGTTGCCGCTTCAGTCATTGAGCGTCGCGGGTTCGCGCCAGACATGCACGACAGCTGGTCGCGGCAGTGATCGCTCCGGACGCGTCAGCCATTGCACGTCACCTGGAGACGCGACCAGACATCCCTCACGGCCCTGACCGCGCGCTCGAGTCTCTCATCGAACGATCCGCTTATCACCACGTAGTGCCTGCCCAGCAAATCCAGGCGGTTCCGAATCCGATCGAAGTGCGAGTCACGCTCGTCGCGGAAGATGCGCGTCCCATCGTCGACCCAGGGGATGTCGGTGTCGAGGAGCAGGTAGAGATCGTGCTTGCGCGACTCGCTCGCCCACACCACCGCGTCCGGGCAACTGTCGAAGAATATCTCGCTCCAGATGCGTGTGGTGATCAGCTCCGTATCGCAGAACAGCACCCGGTTCGCGCCGCGTGCGGCGAAGTCCTCACGCTCGGCCTGCACCGTCGCGATGGTCTCGATGTCGGCGAGGGTGAGTGCACTGTCGAAGCGAGCGCCCTCTCGCGCGGTGATCGCGTCAGTGTGTTCGCGGCCGTACTCGGGAACCCACACGGTGCCGAATGCGGCCGCGAGCTGTGCCGCGAGCGTCGTCTTCCCCGTGGACTCGGGTCCCATGAGAGCGACGCGTGCGGCGTAGTGCGGGCGCACGGGGCGGGGGATCATCTCCCATGAGCCGAAGGCGTCCTCGCGAATGGCGGTGCTCGAGACCGGATAGTTGTGCCGCATGCGATCGACAAGGTGGTGACGCGCCCCCAGGACTCGCGCGAGCTCGTCGCCATAGTCCTCCGAGGTGAAGACGACGTCCACGTGTCCCGCGTATCGCCCGCACAGTCTCGTCCAGATCGGCCAGAAGTTCGGGTGATCCGCGGGTGTCTGCGGCACATCATCCTCGACGTGGGCGATCCGCACATTTGCGCCGATCTCGGCACCGAGCTCTCGCATCCACCCCGCCCTCAGACGTCCCGGTATGGGATCCCGATCGCGGGTGCACACCAGGACGGTGAGCTCATCGCACAGGGCCGCACCGGTGCGAACGAGGTGCAGGTGTCCGGCGTGCGGCGGAAGGAACTTGCCCAGGACGAGACCGCGGATCCGGCGGCCCGCAGCCATGGGCGCGGTCATCGTCGTCGATCAGGGCTTCGAGGCCGGCGCCGGCGACGCCGTGTTCAGCTCTGCCAGCGAAGCGATGCGGGCACCGCGAGAGGTCCATGCCGCGAAGAGCGCCTCGTCCGACTCGAGACCAAGTCCCCAGACGGCATCGCGAACCACCGTCACCGCATGGCCGCGGTCGAGAAAGCCCTCCACCGCGTAGCGGACGCATACATCGGTGGCGACGCCGCACACCACCAGCTCCGGTGCGGTGCCCAGCTCGCGTCCCAGGCGTTCGAGGAACCTGTCCGTCCGCGCCTGACCATCGAAGACGGAGAACTCCCGCTTCCGGATCATCACCGTTCCGCCCGCGACCGCATGCCGAGCGGCGCGATCCGCCACGTCGTCCGACGCCTCGCGATCAATGACGAACACCGGACCGCGCGGCGCAACGGCATCGATCAGCTCGGCGCCAGGGCGCTCGTCCGGATCCGAGCCCGCGCCCATGCAGTGCGCGGGATACGTATTCCGAAAGTCCGGAGCTTCGCGATCGATCTCGCGGTCATCGTCGGCATGCCAGTCGCCGGTGTAGACCACTGCGTTCATGTGCTCATGGAGCCATGCGACGGTTCGGGCGAGCGCCGGAACAATGCGGGCCGCGCCGACATCCGAGGGATCGTCGAGGTGTCGGACATAGAGGCGCCCGCCCTCATCCGGCGGAGTCATGAAGTCGCGCTGCACATCCACGATCCAGCCAAGCGTCGGGCGTGCATTCGAGTGGGTGGTCATGGCCTGCCTCCTTCGCTGTCGTCGAGCAGTCGAGTGTCGAGCCGGACGAGCCGCGGGTTCGGTCGTGCTTCGCGACCCACCTTGCTCTCGTCGCGATCGTCAACCCGGACGATGTCCGCGGTGAAGTCGAATCCGCTGATGAGGCCGTCGATCTCGCCGCGGTTGTGGCCCAGAAGGCTCGACCCGATGCCGTACCCGGCAACGGGCACGCCGGCGTCCTCGAAGCGGCGGATCTTGGTGGGGGTGAACCCGCCCGAAACCCAGATTCCGACATCGCTGAAGCCCTCGACATCCAGCGCGTTGCGGACGTTGGTGACCAGCTGCGCAACGACCCCGTTGAGCCTGCGTTCGGGATCCTGCGCCGCAAGTGCCTGGAGCGACTTGTCCACGAGCTTCTCGCTCGTATCGAGACGAACACCTCGCAGCGCGCCCTCGCCGAACTCGGCGCGCATGGCGCGCGCAGCAGCCATGGTGTCGCCTACGCTGTCGTTGTGGTAGTCGACCAGTACGATGACCTGGGTCCCGGGCTCGCGATCCCGCACGTACCGGCCGAAAGCCAGGCTCGCGGCAACGATGTCGCCGCCGAATGCTGCGATCATCGCGTGGGGCATGGTGCCGACGCCCCTGGCGCCCCACCAGGCGCCGCCGGCGTGGCTCGAGACCGCTCCCGCGCCGCCCACCATCGCGGCGAAGCCGTCGGGAGTCTGGACGCGCCAGTCATCGTGTCTGGCTCCCATGTAGATCACCGGCTTCCCCGCGGCTGCATCGATCACGCGACGAACGTTGCTCGCCACGAGTGAGCGCCGCGCGAGCACGCCGAGGTATGGAGTCTCGAGGTGGGCGAAGGCCGTGTAGGGGCCGCGGATCCACATCACCGTATCCCAGGGCTCGATTGGATCGCCGTCGAGCAGGGTATCGATGGTAAAATCGCGGAGCGAGTGTCGCACGCCAGGGGAGTGGTGCGCCGCAAGCTGGGTCTGCAGCATCCGTATCACCTCGCAGATCCCCGCCACGATGCCGTGCTGCTTGGCGAAGACCTGCATGGTGACCACGGGCGACCGGCCGCTGTGAACCAGCGTGGCCGCGGTGCGATGGAAGTAACGGTCGGAGAGCCAGCCCTCGGCCATGCGGGGGTCGAAGGTGAAGACCGACGCGGGGTAGCGATCGAGCTCCGCGTGGAGCGCACGCTGGCGTCCCTGGAGGGGGGTCCCGGCGGTATCAGGCGTCCGGGTCGGCATTGTGGGCTCCGTTCGGGTGGGCACGAAACGACATACTCAATGTGAGTATATCATATGGGCTGCCGGGAGCTCCGGCAAGTCTTGACTTTTCCCCGGTGGTGGTCAGCGCAGGGGGAGCCAGGGAGGGCGAATGGCCGTATCCAACCGGGCGTATATCACGTTCGAGGGGAAGCTGTGAAGCTCCGCACGCGGCCCCGGACCGCCGGCCGTGGCTCGCCGGCCACTGGGCCGCACGAGCCCGTGGGAGCCCGTAACGACCCGGCGGAAGTTGCTGGCGTGG
>JBGTMW010000675.1:0-5857 GCA_041743365.1 Gemmatimonadaceae bacterium | reverse complement strand
CGCGCTCACCCGGCTCGACCCCGCCCTGGCCGCCATGCAGTTCATCGAGGACGGCGCCGTTCCACCCGATCGTCTGCCGGCCTACGTCCGCGGCGTTCGCGCCGCGCTGGACCGCCAGGGAATTCGCGGCGTGATCTTCGGTCACGCCGGGGACGCGCACATCCACGTCAATCCGCTCATCGACACTCGCACACCCGACTGGCGTGCCCGAGTCGAGCGGCTGCTCGATGAGGTCGCGGCGCTCACCGCGGAGCTCGGGGGAACCCTGGCGGGAGAGCACGGAGACGGCCGTCTCCGTGCGCCGCTGCTCGATCGCGTGTGGCCCGCGGAGACTCTCGAGCTCTTTCGCGAGGTGAAGCGCGCGTTCGATCCGGCCGGGACTCTCAACCCCGGTGCGAAGATTCCACTCGCCGGCCAGCGCGCGATCGAGGGAGTGAAGTACGATCCCCTGCTCGCACCCCTTCCAGCCGCGGCTCGCTCGGCGCTCGACAGGCTGGTGCGCGATCGGGACTATGCGAGCTTCCGGCTCTCGCTGCTGCCCGAGCCGATCCGAACGGACTGAGATGAGGATCACACACGCGTCGGTGGCTCGCCAAATTCCGGACGCGATCGACTAGCTTTCGCGCGCCGCACCGGATGTCGCGCCACGACGATCCGGCACTCTCTTCCCCTCCCGCCCCGCTGCCGTCGTGTTCTACAACGAGCCCCAGGTCACGCTTCTCGCCCGCCCGGTCTTCGTCGAGCCTTCCCACCTGCCCGTCAACTGGATCGGCGAGAGCAGCGATGGTGAGCGGCTGGCGGAATTCGCCGGGCGGCTCTGCTACATGAGCCAGCGGAACCCGGCGAGCCGAACGACTCACGACTACATCGAGAACATCAAGCGCCAGGGCCACGGCAGCGTCCTGGAGCACTCGAGCTACTCGCTCCTCCTCGAGGGAGTGAGCCGCTCCCTCACTCACGAGCTGGTTCGCCACCGCGCCGGCTTCGCCTACTCCCAGCTCTCCCAGCGCTACGTGGATGAGTCGCAGGCAAATTTCGTCGTCCCTCCCGCGATCGTCGGCGACGAGGCGCTCGAGGCCGCGTGGCGTGAGCAGGTGGAGGGAGCGCAGCGGGCGTACGTCTCGCTGGTGGAGCAGCTGATGGAGCGCTACGGCTGGGTGGCTGACAGGGTCCACCGCCGGAAGATGGCGCGCGAGGCGGCTCGAGGAGTCCTCCCGAATTCCACGGAGACGAAGATCGTGGCGACGGGGAACGCTCGCGCATGGCGCACGATGCTCGAGCTTCGGTCGAGCGAGGGCGCCGAGCTGGAGATCCGCGGCGCGGCGCTCGCGATCCTCCGAGTGCTCCAGGCCGAGGCGCCGGCGTTCTTCTCGGACTTCGAGATCTACATGGCGGAGGATCGCCGCGAGGCGGCGAGGATCGGCTATCACAAGGTGTGAGTAGCGGCCACGCGTCTCTCGAAAAAAAATCGTTGCTATAAAAAATCTCCGCGTATATCATTCGCGCGATTTCGAAACGTGGCCCTCGTCTTGCTCGTCGTATCATCGGCGGGCAGGGAGAAAAAATCTGCCGCGATCGCCGGTCACACGAGGTGCGCCGCCGCTCCGAGGGGAGCGCGGATGCAGACTCGACCGACACAGAGACACGAGTTGACGCGAATCGGATTCGCATTCAATCAGAAGCCGGAACCGGCTCTCCCGATCGACGGGGATGACGTCGAGGCTCCGCGACCAGAGGAAGAGCCTCCCAGTAGCCGCCGGGACGTTTCGTCCCGGAACTCCGCTTCGCCGGCACCGATCAAGAAGATCACCGCCGGCGCCGCTCTCGCCTCCCCTCTCCCCACGAGCGACGAGTTCGCCGAGTGGGACAGCCGGGAAACCATCGACGCCGTCGCCAGCGCCCTCGAGGCGCTGGGTGACGTCGTTCGCCTGGAGGCGAGGGAGGATTTTCCCGAGCGGCTTCGCGCAGAGCGCCCCGACATCGTCTTCAACATCGCCGAGGGTCTCCACGGCGTGAATCGCGAGGCACACGTCCCCGCGATCTGCGAGTTCATGGGCATCCCCTACTCGGGAAGCGATCCCTTCACGCTCTCGCTCTGCCTCGACAAGGCGCGCACGAAGGAGATCCTCTCCTTCCATGGCGTGCCCACGGCGCCCTTCGTCCTCATTCACTCGATGGACGAGTGGCCCGCGCTCCGCCGCCGCGTAGTCACCGCCGCCAGCGTGCGCCGCTCGATCACGCCTCGCGGGGACGTCACCCGCCGCCGACTCCGGCTGCCGCTCTTCGTGAAGCCTGTGCACGAGGGATCCTCGAAGGGGATCACCGAGCGGAACTTCTGCCGCACGATCGCGGAGCTCGAAAGCCAGATCGCGTTTCTCCTCGAGACCTACGCCCAGCCGGTGATCGTGGAGGAGTACCTCCCCGGCGACGAGTTCACCTGTGCCGTGCTCGGCAACGGGGACGAGGCGCGCCTCCTTCCGATCGTCGGCATGCGCTTCGACTCGCTGCCCGACGGCGCGATTCCGATCTACGGCTTCGAGGCGAAGTGGCTCTGGGACAGGCCGGAGAATCCGCTCGAGATCTTCGAGTGTCCCGCGCGCATCGGCGAGGGTCTCCGCTTCGAGATCGAAAACGTCGTCCTCTCCACCTACAGGGTTCTCGGCTGCCGCGATTGGTCGCGGATCGACGTGCGGCTCGACGCCGCCGGAACTCCGAACGTCGTCGAGGTGAATCCGCTCCCGGGGATTCTTCCGAATCCCGAGGACAACTCCTGCTTCCCGAAGGCCGCACGGGCCGCGGGCATTGGCTACGACGAGCTCATTCAGAGCTGTGCGCTGCTCGCGGCGCAACGGCAGGGCGTCTCCCTGCATCACCCTGCCGGTCGCGCGCCCATGCGGGCCGCGGCGGCGGGTTAGCGCACGAGCGCAGGAGGTCCGATGAAGGTCGCGATCCTTTTCGATGGACTCTCGGCGCTGGGTGCGTCCGCGGATGTCCTCATCCTCGATACCGTCGAGGCGGTGGAGCGTGTGCTCGCCGAAGACGGCGCCACGACCGTGCGTATTCCCGTGAATCCGGACGGCCGGTGGGTGGAGCGCGTGCGCCGCGGCAAGTTCGACCTGGTCTTCAATCTCTGCGAAGGAATCGACGGCGTCGCCGCACTCGAGCCAGCGGTCATCGCGGCGCTCGAGCTCTTCGGACTCCCTTACACGGGCAGCTCGAGCGCGACGACCTCGCTGACGCTCCGCAAGCACGTCGTCAACAGCCTGCTCGAGCGGGAGGGGCTTCCCGTCCCCCCCTGGCGCGTCGCGCGCCCCGGCAGCGCGCTGGACCCGATCACCTTCCCCGCGATCTGCAAGCCGGCCGCCGAGGATGCGTCCATTGGAATCGAACAGCGCTCGGTCGTCCGATCGGCGCGCGCGCTCGGGATGCGCCTCAGGGAGATGCATCAGCGCTGGGATGAGATCATCGTCCAGGAATACATCGATGGCCGCGAGGTGAACGTCGGAATCCTTGGCGACCGCGTTCTTCCGGTGGCCGAGATCGATTTCGGGTCGATGCCCCGGCGGATGTGGCGCATCGTGTCGTACACCTCCAAGTGGGAGCCCGGCAGCGAGGAGGATCTCGGCTCCGTGCCGCGCTGCCCGGCCGACCTTCCGGACGAGCTCACCGCGGAGTGCCAGCGCGTCGCGCTCGCAGCGTGGCGGGCAGTCGGTGGCATTGGTTACGGCCGGATCGACATCCGGATCGACGCGAACGGCCAGCCGTGGATCCTCGAAGTCAACGCGAACCCGGACATCGCCCCCGACGCCGGTCTCGCCCGCATGGCGCGAGCGGTGGACATCGACTACGCCCAGCTCGTCCGCATCGTCTCGGCGGCGGCGTTCGCGGTCCCGCCGCAGATGGACGTCGCCGACGCGTGGGCGCTGGCCCACAGGCTGTCGGGTGCCGCGCCCGTCCTCGACCTGCTGGTGGCTGGGCAGCGTTAGGTGAAAACGCAGGTTCGCACTGCCGACATTCGCAGCACCGACCGCGACCGGGTCGCGGAGATTCTTCGGGCGACCGGTGTTTTCCGGGAGCCGGAAGTGGACGTCGCGCTCGAGCTGTTCGACGAGACGTTCATGGCGACGCCGCTCCAGGCCGGCGATGCCGGGCATCACGTTGCGCCGCGCGCCGGAGCCGCGTCCACGCACGGAACGGATTCAACGTTTCCCCTCGACGGCTACCTCTTCCTCGGCGCCTTCACCCCGGAAGATGAGCTGATCGGCTATGCCTGCTACGGCGCCACACCCGACACGGATCGCACCTGGGATCTGTACTGGATCGCGGTCGATCCGTCGGCGCAGGGCACCGGCAGCGGAACCATTCTCCTCTCCGAGGTCGAACGAAGGTTGTCGGGACTGAACGCACGGATGTTGGTGGTCGAAACATCGTCCCGGTCCGATTACACCCCGACGCGAGGGTTCTATCTCGCTCGAGGGTACGGCGAGGCAGCGAGAGTCCGTGATTTCTACGCGCCGGCCGACCATCGGATCATCTTCACAAAACGGTTCCCAGATGCCCCTCGAGGGGCGGAGCAGGGGTCACAATGAGTGATTGGCAGAAGATACTGCGAGACGAGAGCATCGCGAGCCTGGACAGGCTCGCGGAGAAGTTCGGCCACGACGTGATAGACGTCGAGGCGCTCCGTCCCGCTTTCGAAAATTTCCAGATGCGGATCACCCCCGCCGCCCTGGAGCAGATTAAGGAAGTCGGCGATCCGATGTGGATGCAGTACGTTCCGCGCGTCGACGAGCTCGACATCGTGGACGGCGTCATCGATTCGCTCGACGAGGACGGGGACTCGCCGGTTCCGAACATCACCCACCGGTATCCCGACCGTGCTCTCTTCCTGGTGAGCCCGGTTTGCGCGAGCTACTGCCGGTTCTGCACCAGGCGGCGGAAGGTTGGCGACCCGGAGAAGATCTCGCTGAAGGAGTACGAATCCGCGTTCGAGTACCTGGCCGAGCACACCGAGATCCGCGATGTGATTCTTTCGGGCGGCGACCCCATGATGCTCAGCGATTCGCGGCTGGAGTACATCTTCCAGCGGCTGCGGGCGATTCCGCACATCGAGATCATCCGGCTGGGAAGCCGTATCACCTCGCACCTGCCGGAGCGAGTGACACCGGAGTTCTGCGAGATGGTGCAGAAGTACCACCCCATCTTCATGAACACCCATTTCAACCATCCGAGCGAGCTGACGCCGGCGGCCGTGGCGGCGCTCGACCGGCTTTCGAAGGCGGGCATCTCCCTCGGGTGCCAGACGGTTCTATTGAAGGGAGTGAACGACGACCCCAAGGTCATGATGAAGCTGATGCACGAGCTGTTGAAGGCGCGCGTCAGGCCGTACTACATCTACATGGCCGACCAGGTGGCGGGTGGCGAGCACTTCCGGACCACGGTGCAGAAGGGTCTGGAGATCGTCCAGGCGCTTCGGGGCTGGACGTCGGGACTCGCCGTGCCGCAGTTCGTGATCGACGCGCCTGGCGGCGGCGGCAAGGTACCGCTGCTTCCCGAGTACGTGCAGGAGATCACGGAGGATGAGGTGGTCTTCCGGAACTACGAGGGCAAGGTGTTCAGGTACAAGCAGCCGAGACCCAGTGGCGACGATGCGGGCACCGAGGACCAGCGCGGGCCGGACATCGTCCCGATCGAGATCGGGAAGGTTGCGAAGAAGCGCGACCGGACACCGAAGCGGAGGAGGACGGCGAACGGCTAGCGGACTGCGCCGTAGTCGCGTGACGCGCTCGGATAAGAGCGCGACGACGCTTCGCAGAAACAAATGGAATGAGAGGGGCGGGCGCACCGGACGTGCGCC
>JBGTMW010000674.1:0-1882 GCA_041743365.1 Gemmatimonadaceae bacterium | reverse complement strand
GCGCTCGACGTTCCCGTATTCCTCGCTGCGACTTCCAGCGGCGCCCAGCGGCCCGGTAAAGCTTCCGCCGAAGCAGGCGTCGAGAACCAGCAGCACGTGCTCGGAAGGAATCCCGGGAACGATGTCTTCGAGCTGCCGGTGACCCAGATATGATCGGAAGAAGGGATCTTCTGCCGTCGATTTCGAATCCCTGGCGACCAGATACCCGGTCCCCATCTTCTCGCTGTACAGTCCGTGTCCGGCGAACAAAATGAACAGCTCGTCGTTGGGACCGTAAGTTCGAGCTTTGAGAGCAACCAGGGTCTCCAGGATCTCATCGAGCGTTGGATTGGCGAGCACCGTCGTGTCAAAGCCAAAACTGGACGCCAGCTCACCTGCTATGGTCCGGGCGTCGTTCACCGGATTTGCCAATGGCGACCACTGCTGCCGCGCGTTGTAGCGGTCGGTGCCGATGAGGAGAGCGGTATGTCTGCCGGTAGGCCCGCTCGGCGCGGCCGTTTGCTCTTGCCCCGTTCCAAATCCGCGAGTGGGCGACGGGCGGTTGGCCACTCTAGAATACAGGTGCAGAAAATCCTTCTCGTAAAAAAGCTGGAGGTATTCTTCGTGCGACGAGCTGGACGACGGAGGAGGCCGGAGCCTGTCCGTGATCCCACGCAACGCAAACTCCGCCGCTTGTCGACGCGGCGGATACAGCAGGCCCAGTACTGAAGGCTGGGCCGTCGAGATCGCATGGGCGAGCGTTCCCGCCTTCACGCTCGGGAGCTCCAAGCCGAACTTCCGCGGCGCGACGACGACGCGCTCGCGGTTGGTGAGCTGCGCCGCGGTCGGGCGATTTTCTATTATGGAGGCGACGAACTCGGGCAGAAACTGCGTCATATCGCCGGCTTCGATGATCAGCAGCTGGCGCCGGGCGGCGATGTTATCCAGCCATTGTCGCATCTGCGGCCCGGAGACTCCGCGCTCTCTGAGCAGCGCGTCATTCAAGAAGTCCGTCACGCCGCCTACCGCCAGGTAGTGCTCTTCGCCCAAGCTGTCTTGTACTGAACGGCTGAATCCCCCGAAGGAGAAGACGAACACGTCCTCCGGGCGCGCCTTGCGAATCACGCTCTCGAAAGTGCGGGCAACTTCCTCCTTCGTTGCCTCTTGGCCGGTGAGAACGACTGCCTGCACTCTCGAAATAGTGTCCGCCGGATCCCGCAGCGCGGCGGAAGCGGCGCGAAGTGCAGCCTCCTCGTCCACTGCGCCAGCGCGGATGAGCGAATCCACTTCGGTGCGTGTGAGCGCACTGTGGCTCAGTCGGGCCGCTATCAGCCTTGCGTCGGACTCGGAATAATGCGACACAAACTGCGTGCCTCGGCCGGTAACCGGCCGCAAGTCGAGGCCCACGGCGATGACAAACACTTTGCCGCACGGACCAAGGTCGCAAGCGAATTGAGGTCCGCGGGCTCCCGCTGTGTCCGCCGAATGTCTGACAGCACCAATCGTGACTACCGATAACAGCAACGGAGCCAGGAGACGAAAGATTCTCACGCTATTCCTCATATCAAATCCGGATCTCATGTTTGCCTTCGAATAGCGAGGAATCTTTCGCCTCCTTGCTTCCTACCGCTGCCGCAGAAACTCCCTGATCGACGCGGTCCTGCGCGAGCCCTCAGGCCGCGGCGTCTGCCGCGCGCTGTAGTTCGCCTGGGTGTACGCCAGCGTTTTCTGCGTCACGCCGCCCATCACCTGCGCGAACGTCGCGTTTGGCGCGGCACTCTCGAGCGCCTCGGCGAGATAGTACGTGAACACGCTGATCGTCCCGCCGTACTTCGGCCAGCCCGTCGCGGTGTACGACAGCTGCGCGTCCGTGGACGCGGCCAGCAGCAGGTGCCGCTGCGGC
>JBGTMW010000673.1:0-5967 GCA_041743365.1 Gemmatimonadaceae bacterium | reverse complement strand
CCGCGTTTGACGGAAGGGTCGCGCTGGAGTATGCGCGCGCGCAGGTCGCGTTCGGTCCACGGGTTCCCGGAAGCGCCGCGGCGCAGCGGGCGGGGGATTGGCTCGAAGCGCAGATGCGCCAGCGCGCCGACACGGTGATGGTGCAGCGATGGACGCACCGGACGGCGCACGGCGTGGAGCTTCCGATGCGCAATATCTTTGCGCGCATTCGACCGGAGATGCAGAACCGCGTGCTCTATGTCGCGCACTGGGACACGCGTCCGACGGCCGACAATGACACCGACGCGGAGCGCCAGGACAGTCCTGCGGACGGGGCGAACGACGGTGCATCGGCCGTGGGAATGCTGATGGCGCTGGCCGATGTCCTGAAGGTGACGCGTCCGTCGGTGGGCGTCGATATCCTGTTCACCGATGGCGAGGACTACGGCAGCTTCGGACCGGACGTGGATGTGGTCATCGGCGCGGCGCACTTCGCCGAGAATCTACCCGTTCCCGCCTATCGGCCGGCGTACGGAATCGTCTGGGACATGATCGGCGACGGCGACCTGCGGATCCTGAAGGAAGGCAACTCCGTTCGCGGCGCGCCGGAGATAGTCGAGCTGGTGTGGAGGAAGGCCGCGGAGCTGGGCCATGCGAAGCACTTCATTCCTTCGAACGGCTATCACGTGATGGACGATCACGTGCCGCTGCAGACGCTCGGGTGGCGGGTGATAAACGTGATAGACCTGGACTACCCATACCACCATACGGCAGGAGACACGATGGACAAGCTGTCGGCGGGATCGCTGCAGGTGGTGGGAGAGGTGGCGTTGGGGCTGGTGAGGTGAGGGCGTGTACGTCGTCAACGTCGTTCACGTCGTCAACGTCGTGCACGGCGACATCGGTTAGACAAGAACGGCGTCATGGGTACGTCTGCGACTTCGTCAAAAGTCAACGGCGTTCACGGGTTAAACGACGTTGACCGTCTAACGACGTTGACCGTTTAACGACCCTGCAGACGTACCTCTAACGTCGTTCTGTTCTAACCGATGTCGCCGTGAACGACGTTGACGACGTTGACGACTTTGACGCAGCTAGCGCCCTACCGCTCCTCCGTTCTGCCCCTCGAAGAAGTGCAGCTTCCCGACGTCGAACGCCAGGCGCACCGGTTGCCCGGCTTCGGGTACCGCCTGCGGCGCCACGCGTGCGGTGAGATCGTGATCCGCGCCCTTTGCATGGAGAAAGATCTCGTTCCCCATCGGCTCCACGCTCTCCAGCTGGACGGCGACTTCGGCGGTTGCGCCGGGGGGGCGGGGGCCGGTGGCGACGTAGACATCCTCCGGGCGAACGCCGAGGGTCACGTCCCGACCTGACTGAGAGGCCAGGCGACGTCCCTGCTCGGCGGACAGCGGAAAGGATATCCCGGTACCGCGTCCCTGGAATCGCAGGCCGCCCTCGGAGATGACCCGCCCCTCGATGAAGTTCATCGCCGGACTGCCGATGAAGCCGGCGACGAAGCGGTTGGCCGGATGGTCGTAGAGATTGAGCGGCGTGTCGACCTGCTGGACGTGGCCCTTGTCGAGTACGACGATGCGATCTCCCATGGTCATTGCCTCGACCTGGTCGTGCGTCACGTAGATCATCGTCGCGCCGAGCTGGCGGTGGAGCTTCGAGATCTCGCGGCGGGTTTGAACGCGCAACTTGGCGTCGAGGTTCGACAGGGGCTCATCGAACAGGAAGACCTGCGGCTGGCGCACGATCGCGCGACCCACGGCGACGCGCTGCCGCTGGCCGCCGGAGAGCTGCTTCGGCGTGCGGTCCAGGATTGCTGCGATGTCGAGAATTTCGGCGGCCTGCCGTACGCGCTTGTCGATCTCGGCGGCCGGTAATTTCCGGAGCTTGAGGGCGAAGGCCATGTTCTCGAAGACGGACATGTGCGGGTAGAGTGCATAGCTCTGGAACACCATCGCGATGTCCCGGTCCTTCGGCGACACATCGTTCACGAGGCGGTCCCCGATCCAGAGCTTGCCCGCCGAGATCGACTCGAGCCCCGCTATCATTCTGAGCGTCGTGCTCTTTCCGCACCCCGACGGGCCCACCAGGACGACGAACTCGCCGTCGCTCACCTCGAGGTCCACTCCATGCACAGCGACTTGGTCGCCGCTGTCCCCGTATACCTTTCGGACGCCCTCGAGCTTCACGCCTGCCATGGTGATGTCTCCGTGGTGGTGGTTCGGCACGAGCGGTGTTCCCAACCAGCGTTCATCGAACGGTTCATGCGCAACGACATTCGCGACACCAGATCAAGGGTATGACCGACAGCATCCGCTTCCCCGACGGCTTTCTCTGGGGAGCCGCGACATCCGCATATCAGATCGAAGGATCTCCGCTCGCAGACGGCGCAGGACCGAGCATCTGGCAGAGATTCTCGCATTCCCCCGGGCTCACCCGGAACGGCGACACCGGCGACGTGGCCTGCGACCACTACCGGCGCTACGAGTCCGACGTGGCGCTCATGGCGACTCTCGGATTGAATGCCTACCGCTTCAGCATCTCCTGGAGCCGTATCCTCCCGGTGGGGAAGGGCGCTGTCAACCGCAAGGGACTGGAGTTCTACGAGCGGCTGGTCGATGCGCTGCTCGCGCGCGGGATCGAGCCCAACGCGACCCTCTACCACTGGGATCTCCCCGCGGCTCTCGATGATCGGGGCGGCTGGCTGAACCCCGACATCGCGGACTGGTTTGCGGACTACGCCCGGGTGATGTTCCGCGCGCTGGGCGACCGCGTGAAAATGTGGTCGACGCTGAACGAGCCCTGGGTCGTGACCGATGGCGGATACCTGCATGGAAAGCTCGCGCCGGGCCACCGGAATCTCTACGAGGCTCCCATCGCCACGCACAACCTCATGCTCGCCCACGGCGCCGCGGTGCAGGCCTATCGCGCCGAGGGGAAGCACAGGATCGGGATAGTCGTGAACCTGGCCCCGAAGCACCCTGCCTCGCAGGCGCCCGAAGACATCGCGGCGACGCGCCGCGAAGATGCGTACATGAACCGGCAGTACCTCGATCCCGTCCTCCTCGGCAGCTACCCGGAGGAGATGCACGAGATCTTCGGCGATGCGTGGCCCGACATCCCCGCCAGCGACATGGCGCGCATCCGGCAGCCGATCGACTTCGTCGGGATCAACTACTACACCCGCAACGTCGTCAGGGATGAGCCCAACGCTCCCCCCGTGCGCTCGGCGTACGTCGCGCAGCCGCAGCACGCCGTCACGGAGATCGATTGGGAGGTCTTCCCCGAGGGGCTCGCCGAGATCCTGACGTGGACGACGGAGCGATACGGCAGGATCCCGCTGTACGTGACCGAGAACGGCGCCGCCTTCTACGATCCGCCGTCGCCGGTGGATGGCCGGATCGACGACTACCTCCGCGTGGACTACCTTCGCACCCACCTCCGTGCCGCGCACGACGCCATGCGCCGCGGCGCCGACCTGCGCGGCTAATTCGCGTGGTCGCTGCTCGACAACTTCGAATGGAGCCTCGGGTACGTGAGGCGGTTCGGTCTGGTACACGTGGATTATCAGACGCAGGAGCGGACGGTGAAGGCGAGTGGACGATTCTTCGGTGAGGTCATTCGGACGAACGGGGATGCGCTTGACACATAGGGGAGGGAGCGGGAAACGGAGTGAACGGTCGACAGTATTCAGTCATCAGTCGTCAGGAACGCGTTTCGTCGTCGGCCTGGTCCCGGAAGCTTCTGCGTGCACTGTGCCTCCTGAAGACTGTTCACTGACCACTGACGACTGCGCACTCCGTTTTCCCGCTCCATCCCCTCCCTGAAGACTGATGCCTGATCACTGAATACTGCGCACTCCGTTTCCCGCTCCCTCCCCTCAATATCGGATCACCACCTCTGCAGGCAGCTCGCGTACGATGATCTCCGCCCCGCTGATCTCCACCTCATTTCCGTTCACCGTCGCCGACGCCATGCGCCGGGCAATCGGCGACTGAATCGCGATTCCGCCCCTCGGAACGCGCAGTCCGCCGGATATCCGTACGCGCACCTCCTGCGCCGTACCAGTCATCGTGTAGCTCAGCGGCCCGTGATGCGTTGCAAGGTTGCGAACAGTGACCCCCGGTGACTCGATGACCCAGGGCTCGATCACGCCCGCGCCGATCACCAGCGCGTCGTCATCCTCACGCTCGTACGCCAGCATGTCGGTGACGGAGCGGATGTAGTCCGAGCCCACCCAGGTGTGCGGCATGTCGCCGATGAACTTCGCGGCCGCGGGGTCGGCCCAGACGACCTCCGCCCAATGGTTCCACGCCGGCGGACGCATGTCGCGGAAGAAGAAGTCGAGCAGCTCGTGAGCGACGGTTTTCTGCCCCAGCCGCACGAAGGTGCCGACGGTGCGCAGCTCATATGGCGTGTACGCGTCCGACTCGACGGTCCCCTCGCGCCGGCCTCGGAAGTTCTCGAGATACTTCTGGAAGGTGCGATTCAGCGCCGGCTGCGGCAGGGTGAGGATCTCTCCACCCGGCGCGACGCCAACCGTCGTCGATGTGGCGTCGAAGTCGCCCAGCTCCACGGCACCGGGGAGGTAGTCGATCCCGTGCATTGCCATCGCCAGGCGGTAGGAGTCCATCATGTTCCTTCGGAACTCGTCGCGCTTCGCGGCGAACAGCGCGACCGTGTCACGCTTGCCGAGTATGCCGGCGATCTCCGCGGCATCCTTCAGCCCGCGGAGGACGAACGCGTCATCCCAGTAGGAGTGCATCGGCTTGGCCGAGTAGCCTTCGTGGCTGATGGACTCCGGAACGAGGCCGTAGTAGGCGCGCTTCGCACCGACGCGATACTCATCGGTCATCCGCTGGGCGCGGAGGGAGTCGATGTACGCGACCGCGCCGGCGACGTGAGGCCAGTGCCTAGCGAGGAATGCCGTGTCACGGGTGAACCGATGGTACTCCGCGATGAGGTATATGAGCTGGCCGTGACTGTCGTGCTCGGGCACCGGATCAGCGCCGCGGGAGTCTACGCAGCATGGAACCTTCCCGTTGTCGTACTGGAAGGGCGCATACCACTCGATGAACTCACGCACCTCGCGGAAGTGACCGAGCCTCAGCAGTGCCGCGGAGGTAAGCGCCCCGTCGCGGATCCATGAGCGCTCGTACGAGCGAGACCCCGGCTGGATCGACGGGCCATCGCGGTTGATGAGGATGTAACCCAGGGTGCTCCGGATCACCCGCGCAACACGCTCGGCAGAGGGAGGGAGCTGGATCCCGACGTTGTCGAGCTGCTCCGACCAGCTTCGCACGGCTTCCGAAAACCGGGCGGTTCCCCACGCTCGCGCCTCCGTCTCGGTGACGTGAGTCGGCGCCGTGACAGTGGTGTCGTGGAACGGGACGGCGAGATGGACCTCCCTCATCTCGCCGGGCGAGAGGTCGAGCGGGTAGGAGAGAGCGCCCGACGCGTGCGCGAGCCCGTCGGTGGCGCTCGCGCTCGCGGGGAGCTCGCCCCTCCGAAGGAACTCGACGATGTTGCCCTGGCCGAAGGTGGCCGCGCCGAAACCCTCCGGCGCCGTCACGGGAATGACCACGCGGTCTCCATTCACCCTCACGGCCCGCCGGTCGTAGCGCAGCGAACGGATCTCAGCGACACCACCTGACGTGTTCAGGAACTGCCAGGTCGGATTCACCTGGAAGGGACGCAGCGCCAGGTAGAGCGTCGCGCGCTGCCTGGTGGTCGTACGGTTCTCGACCTGGTAGCGCGCATGCAGGGTCGACGACCCGGGATTTCCAGTGGCGAAGGCCGTCACGTTCATGGTGACGGCGCCGGCATCCCAGCGGACCGAGGGAATCGGGATGTCGCCGCGCTCCAGCGACTGGGTGACGGTCACATCGTTCCAGGTCAGCAGGGAGTCGTTCAGGTACAGGAAGGGCTCGATCGAGAACTGCGCCTTGCCGGTCTCTATCATCCCTTCCTCGTTGA
>JBGTMW010000672.1:0-4250 GCA_041743365.1 Gemmatimonadaceae bacterium | reverse complement strand
GATCTCGGCAACGAGCTCTTCGGCCGCGGTCCGTACGGCAGCGTCGCCCCCGCCTAGCGCCTCCTCTAGGCGCTGCCCGATCTCTACCGCGCCGGTCCGCGACGCCGGGGCGTCAGGGTCGCGGATCGGCACTTCAACGAGGTAGTCGGCGAGCCGGTTCATCAGCTCTCGCCCCACGTGAGCGACGATGTGCTGCCACCCTTCGGGTCGGCGATCGGCCAAGAGCCCGCAAGCGTGCAGGTACAGGTCCGCCAACATGGTGGACCATGCACCGAGGAAGGCCGCAACGGTGTCGCGGCGACGCGGATACTGGTCGGGCGGAGGCGTCGAGCCGGTCACTCTCCCATGGTGACGCACGCCGTCGCCGCCGCATCAAGCTCGACAGCTACGGTGCGGCGATGAGCGCGAACGCCGCAGAGCGCACACAACTGGTACCGGTACACGTCGCGCATTGGGCCCCCGCGGACGACGTCGAGGTCGACGCGCGTACACCACCACGTGATCGCGGAGCGCGTGCCCGTTCCGCGGGCATCGATTGGGCTAGTCATGGCGTCGAGCCACGGTGGCTCGGGATGGAGACGAGCGACTGTGTCGCAGCGTTTGATCCGAGCATCTTCCACAGCCGGGGCGCCACGGAGCTCGAGCGATTCCTCAGCGGCGCGGGGGCGCGTGGCGAGAGCGCCCTGATCATCGCGACGATCGGTGACGTCAACGATGACACGCGCTCGGTGTTTGGAGGTAGCGGCCACGACTCAGTTCTCTTGCCGGGCATGCAGGGTTCGCTCAACGGAGTCCGCCTTCCCTCTGGGGTCCGACCCGCACTCGCGTCGGACTTGACCAATGCCGATCGCGACCTCGGACTGCGGCTTCGCAACAGGTCGCCCGATGCACCGTGGTGGAGCATCAGCCTCGCCGGCCTAGTGATGGAGCCCGGGGCTGGCGGTCCGGCCGAGCGCCGGGAACCGGACGGACGACTTGAGCCCATCCTCGTCGACGGTCTCGGGAATGCTGTCGTCGCTGCTTGGACACCGGCGTCCGGCGATCAGCGCTGGTACGTCATCCCAGACGCGACGGATTGGAACGTCGTCATCTCCTGGCTTGTGCAGCAGGCATTGCCTACACACGTACCCGGTGCGCTTCGCCGCGCTCGGTCGCACCACGCGCTGGACCCGGGCCTTCAGACACGTCGCGAGTCCGCTGCGCGCGAGGCGATCGCCGACATGGAGGCCGCCTATGAAGCGCAGAAGCTCCGCTTGGAGGCCCAGCTTCAGGAGGCGACCGCCGCGGGCGAGCGGGTCCGCTTCGGACTGTTGTACGGAACCGGCGCCGAGCTGGTCGCTGCTGTTGCGTCGGTACTGAGCGAGGCCGGGTTCGAATCCACTGACGTCGACGCATTGCTCGGCGACACGAGCGCGGCCGATCTGCTCGTCACCTTTGAGGGCGAGCGCAGGCTGGTGGAGGTGAAGTCGGCGAGCGGAAATCCCGCGGAGGCACTCGTAGGGCACCTTGAACGCCACCTCGCTACATGGCCACAGCTACGGCCGGAAGACCCGGTCGGCGGCGGCGTTCTCATCGTCAACCACCAGCACAAGCTCCATCCCCACGAGCGAGCGCCGGAGGTCTACGCGCGTCCTGAGTTTGTTCGCGCGCTGGTCGTTCCGGTTATCTCGACACTCCAGCTGTTCTGGTGGTGGCGCGAGTCCGACTGGGCCGCGATTCGCGCCGCGGTCTTGCGAATCGACGGCTGAAGTTCCGCGCCGTCGCGGGACCGGCCGCATCCGAATCTATTCTCGGAAGACCGACGCCGGCCGTTCGCAGCCCGGAGATTCACATGGAGTTTGAGCAGAGCCCACTTCGAGCCGAGATGCGGCAGCTCATGGAGACCGGTCGACCCTTCCCCGACTCGGCGGCGCGACGCCACCACTTTGTTCCAGCATTCGCGTTGGCGCGATTCGCAGACCCCCCCGGGTCTCGAAAGGGCTGGCTGACGCAGCTCGACGTTCGCTCGGGCTCACCCCAACGAACCCGACCGGACGACGCCGCGTTCGAGATCGATCTTTACACGTATGAGAACCGCCGCGGCGAGTTGTCGAACACGGTCGAGGCCTTCTTCTCGATCGTCGAAAAGCACGCGTCGAAGGCGCTGGAGGTACTTCGCGAACGGCCGCACGAGTTGACGACCCAACAGCGGGAGACGATCGCGTATTTCCTCGTCCTTCAGGAGAGCCGGACGCCGGGGGGCCTCGCCAGATCAGAGCGAGTACGCCAGGCCGCGTTCGAGCTCCGCGCCGGGGCTGATCTCGCCACGCTTGAGGGGTTTCAGGCCACACAGGCGCTGGCGGCGAAAGAGGAAAATTCCCCGGAGGACTCCGAGAAGATCCGTCGGCGCATGCAGCGTCAGCTCCTCGAGGGCCGTGTCGGTTATGAAGCTGCGCGCACGGGCGCGCTGTCGCAGATCATCGACGGCATCCATGACCTCGCAGGCGAGGTCTATTCGCTCGACTGGACCGTTCTCACCGCAACCGAGGATGAGTTCATCACGTCGGATCGCCCGGTGTCGATGGTGGATCTCACACCGGAGTTCCCGTGGAGCGGCAATGCGTGGAAGAGCTCCGACGGCGCGATCAGCTTCTATCCGCTCAGCCCATCCAAGGGCCTGTTCATGACCCCGGGGGCCTGCGAACTCTCGGTCGCGGCTTCAGACCGCGCGCGAGTGCGTCGGCTGAACCTTATGACGTATGGCTGGGCGGAGCGGTTCATATTCGGGACGAGCCAAGCGACGGTCACCCGAGTTAAACGTCAAGCGCGCCAATACCCCGCCGACGTGGCGAGACGCAAATCGAACAAGCAGGTCCTGCTGGTGCCGGCCGAGCACCACGACCCGTCGATCGCAGCCGAGTACGTAAGAAGGGGATGGCCCAAGGGCTTCTATGTCGAGGACGACGACGGCAAGAAGCGGCTCATGAGCTACGTCGTCGTCGATCTAGACGGCCCCGCGGGCACAGCGGCCCAGGCAATGACGGAGATCGTCGAAGGTTTCTCGCTGAAACCAAGCCTAACCGACGTCGACGAGCCTGAACACGGCCGCGATACCTGAACGGCGGCGTAGGATGCGACCCGTCGGGCGGGTCAGGCGACGCGACGCGGCTCCCTCCGCACATTTGGCGCTCACCGCCGCGCGAATAGAGCCATGGCCGCCGCCCAGGACACTCCTCCGAGGACGCCCTCACCGCAAGAGCATCCAAACAGCAAGCCTCAATGGCAGCATCGCTCACCTGCGTACTCGGAACTGTTCAGTGCACACGTCAGCGATATGCGCGCCACATCGATCCCCTCCTCCCCGGGGCTGGTGCCGTCGCCAAGCAGCTTCGCATCGCGCCACGCCGCTGGCGGGGTACTCGACAAGGGCGCGCCGGAGGCTAGAGCGTCCGCAGAAAGTCAGCCGGGCTCAGGATCGTGGCGTTCATCTGCGAAGCGCGCGAGACCAGCTTCCGATCGCGGGTCAGGAGCACATCCGTGCCGTACTGAATGTGGCACCACACGGCGCGTGCGTCGTTGACGACGTTGCGCCATTTCTTTTGGAGGCTCGGGTCCTTCGGTGGCTCCCACGTCAATCCAGGCGGCGCGATCGAGTAGAAGATGTCGCGCTCAAGTTTCATCCCTTCGCCCGTGCCCGCCACCGCGAGGTCTAGGAAGTCCATGTCGAGGCGCATGATCGGAGCGAGGTAATCCACCTCGAGGCCCAACGCGTCGATCTGCCTGGAGAACAGCTTGAAGTTCGAGAAAGAAGCTTCTCCTGGCTTCGGCCTTTCCGTAGCCGCGCTCGCCGGGATCGACAGCTGAACCATCCCGATGCCGGCCAGGCGGACTACCTCGGTCAGCTGGCCAGCGAAGGGTTGCCGGTTCTCCTCGAGATCAATCAGGCAGTTCTTGTCGAACGTAACCTTCTTCATCCGGTCAGGATATTGCTGCTGCTTTCGCTGCTCCTATGTCAAGCCGTTGACGGGGATGGGCGGGGATCCTGCGGCTGGAGCAGCAGCCAGACCCGGCGAGCGAGGTGGCGTTTGAGGCAGCGGATGGCGTCGCGGTGGGTCTTGCCTTCGGAGCGCTTGCGCTCGATGTAGGCCCGGGTTTCTGGGTGGCAGCGGGCGCGGGTGACGGCGACGCGGTGGATGGCCGTGTTGATCTGGCGGTTGCCGCCGCGGTCGAGGCGGTGGCGGTTCGTCTTGCCGGAGCTGACCGGGATCGGC
>JBGTMW010000671.1:0-4964 GCA_041743365.1 Gemmatimonadaceae bacterium | reverse complement strand
CGCCCGGCGGTGTCGTGCGCGGGGGCGTTGCGGATCGTTCGCACGCGGCGAGCGTGAGCGCGACGACGATCACGAGCGCCGGACGAAGGCTCCGGAGGATTTGAGGCATCGGGGTGATCTCCACGAAGGATGGCGTCATGTCACTGCTGGCCTCGCAAGGTACACGGCCTCGATGACTCCCGGTGCGTCCTCGTTGGGGAGCCTGTCGCCCCCCGCCGCAGGGAGGTTATAGTCTCCCGCGTGATTCCCCGCCCCGCCCCCGCCATTCGGCGTGCCATCATCGCCGTGCCATTCCTCGCCGCCATCGGGCTCGCGATGCGAATGGATCGCGAGCCGATTCGCGCATTCGCGGACGCGGACCGCCCCGGATTCGTGCTGCGCGACGAGACCGCGGCGGCCGGCATTCACTTCGTGCACCGCCGCCCGACCTTCGATCCCAGGATCGCGAACATCGAGCCGCACGTCGCAGCGCTGGGAGCCTCGGTGTCCGTCGCCGACTTCGACGGCGACGGAAGCCCCGATCTGTACTTCACCAACAGCCGCTTCGCCGAGTCGAACGCGCTCTACCGCAACCGCGGCGACGGCACGTTCGAGGAGGTTGCCGCGAGCGCGGGACTGGCGGATCTCAACCGGCCGGGGGACGGAGTGTCGATGGGCGCCGTGTGGGGCGACGTCGACAATGATGGGCGCGAGGACGTGCTGGTGTACCGCTACGGGTATCCGGCGCTGCTCAGAAACGTCGATGGCCGCCGCTTCGAGGACATCACCGCCCCGGCCGGTCTGCGCCGCTGGGTGAACAGCAACGGCGCGATCTGGCTGGACTACGATCGCGACGGCCTGCTCGACCTCTACGTCACGGCGTACTTCCGCGACGTCGATCTGTGGCACCTCGCGACGACGCGCATCATGCACGACAGCTTCGAGTTCGCCACCAACGGCGGCAGGAACCTGCTGTTTCACAACCTCGGCGGCGGCAAATTCGAGGACGTGACGGATCGGATGGGGGTCGGCAGCACGCGTTGGACGCTCGCCGCCGCGTCGGCCGACTTCAACGAGGACGGATGGGCGGACATCTATCTCGCGAACGACTATGGACCGGAGGAGCTCTACCTGAACGACCACGGCCGGCGATTCGTTCTCACCACCGCCGGTCTCGAGAGCGAATCCAAGAGCGGCATGTCCGTGACGCTGGGCGATGCATTCAATCGCGGCCGGCTCGACGCATTCGTCACCAACATCTCCGAGCGCGGATACCTCTTTCAGAACAACAACCTGCGCCTCAACCAGATGCCCGAGGCGGGCCGGTTCCGCAACGTCGCCGCAGGTCAGATCGCCGACGCGGGATGGGCGTGGGGTGCGCAGTTCGGTGATCTCGACAATGACGGCGACAACGAGCTCTTCGTCGCCAATGGATTCATCTCGTCGGACCGCCAGAAGAGCTACTGGTACTCGATGTCGAAGATCGCCGGTGCCCACGCCCGCTTCTTCGCGGATGCCGCCACATGGCCTCCCTTCGGGAACGCGAGCCTGTCCGGGTACCAGCCGTCACGGGTGTACCTCAATCGCGGCGTCGCGGGATGGGTCGATGTGGCGAAGAGGGTCGGCGTGACGGACGAGTACGACGGCCGCGCGGTGGCGCTCGCCGACCTCTCGAATCGCGGCGCGCTGGACGTGATCGTCGCGAACCAGAACCAGCCGGCGGTATTGTATCGCGGCTATCCTGACAGCACCCACCACTGGATCGCCTTCCGGCTCGTCGGCACGCGCAGCAATCGCAGCGCGATCGGCGCCGAGGTAGTGCTCGAGTCGGGAGATCTCACGCAGCGGCGGATCGTCGATGGCGGATCCGGATTCGCGAGCCAGAACGAGCGGCGGCTGCACTTCGGGCTCGGGTCCCGAGAGTGGGTGGACCGGATCGTCATCCACTGGCCGTCCGGGACTCGGCAGATCCTGACGCGCCCTCCGATAGACGGCTTCGTCACCGTCACCGAGCCGAGGCGCTGAAGCCATGAGTCACGCAATGCGCGCGACCGGCGCGGAGCAGAATGCGCTCGTCCGCGCGTGGCAGCGCGGAAGGGAGCTCGATCCGCGCTATCTCATCGCGTTCCTCATCACGCTCGTACTGGTGGCCGCGCAGCTCCGCTACCACATGTTCGGCGGGTACGACCGGCTCGTGCTGGCGCTCGCGGTGTGCATGGCGACCGAAGCGATGCTCTCCTCGTTCGACCGCGGCCGGATCGTCAACCTGCTGAGCGCCTACATCAGCGGCCTCAGCCTGACGCTGCTCATCAGGCCGCAGGGGGGCGCGCTCTGGCCGTTCGCGCTGGGCGGCTTTCTCGCCATCTCGTCGAAGTATGTTCTGAGCTATCGCCACAACCATCTCTGGAATCCGACCAACTTCGCGATCACCGTCCTGCTGCTAGCCGCGCCGGAACGCATCTCCGTACTCAGCCACCAGTTCGGCAACGACGTGGCGACCAATCTGGTGATCTGGACCTTCGGACTCATGATAGCCGCCCGCGTAGGCGTCCTCCACATCACGCTCACGTATGTCGCGAGCTTCCTGCTCCTGAACAGCGTTCGTGCCGCAGCGCTCGGACAGCCGCTGGTGCCGGAGATCGCTCCGATCACGGGACCGATGTATCAGTTGTTCGTGTTCTTCATGATCACCGACCCGCGCACGGTGGTCCGCGGGCGACAACGACAGATCGTCGTCGCCGTCGTGATCGCGTTGGTGGAGACGCTTATCCGGTTCGCGTCCGACGAGGGATGGCCGCTGCCGACGGCCTTCAGCGCTGCGCCGGCGTTTCTCGCCCTCGCGCTGGTCGGTCCTGTCGCGAAGTGGCTGGACCTCCGAGACGCGTTCCCGTACCGTTCGAGCCATGACTGACACCCGATCGCGCCATCAACGCATGCTGAGGGGGACGCGAGCGAACCGGCGGCCGTTGCCGTTCAGCCGATCCGCGGCCTCGGCGGCCGCCGGGATTCTGCCGGTGACCGCTGCGGCTGCGGGATGCCGGCCAACGGGCCGCCCGTCGGCAACAGTGCCCGGGGCACGCGCGATGGCTCGCAGCATCGTCCCGGCACCCGCATCTAGTACGGCGCGAAGCTGATCCTGTCGCCGGCCCCGCGCGCGTATCTCGACATGAAATACACGAACGTCACCGAGCGTCGCGTGGTCGCCGGAGTCCGCGCGCGACTGGGAGAGTTTTCGCGTGTGCATCGCGGCGCATGCGCCGCGCTGGAACTATCTGGGCGTGAACTACTATCGGTCGCCGCAAGTGCCGTGGTAAAGGTGGGGAGGGCGCTCCGGCGCCATCCCGCGCAGCGCCGGCAGTGCTTCGAGAAGCTGATTGCGACTCATCCCCAACAGTGCGTGCCGCTCGATGAGCGTGTCGAGGTCCAGCGGATAGAGATTCCGCCGCTCGGCGTCTGCAAGCCCTGCGATGTTGCGCGGCGCGATCGCGCGCGTGACCCACGCGGCAAACCCCTGGCGTTCGTCCGAGGTCCCGGCGTCGCCACGACGCTGCGTGATCTGCCTGAGCCGACGGAGGCTCGCGCGCGGCAGCGGTTCCAGCACCGGGTCACCCACGCCGAGGAATCCGTTCCACGCCTGCGATTCTCCCGGGGTGAGCCGCTGACTGACCTCGGCGAACGACACGGTCCCGAAGTAGAGCATCGCGTGCGCGGCGAACAGATCGAAGTGCGCCATGGCCTCGTACGCGCCGGCGACGAGACGATCGATCTGATCCGCTTCCGCACCGAGCACGTCGTCGTACCGGGTGAGCACATCCGGATCGGGCACGCGCCGGCCGGGTGCGGGGCGTTCGAAGGCGAGCCCCAGCCGCTCGACGGCGCGGACGCTCCAGGCGATTCCCGTCGAGAACAGTGGATCGACGAACGCGTACGCGTGCGGCATCAGCGCCCACCGCGGCCCGGCGGCGCGGGTGAGACGATGCTGGATAGCGGGCCGAAACGCGATCGGCATGAGCGGCGTTGCGCCGGCGAATCCGCTCTCGAGTGTCGGATACCGGTGGAGCAATGCGCGCCAGAGCGACGCCGGATCGGCGCCATCCGGGACATTCAGGGACGCGAGGCCTCGTGGCGTGAGCAGGAATCCCGCGCTCGTCACGCCATGATCGAAGCGGAGCGAGTACATCCATCCTTCATCGATCAGATGGTGCACGGCGGCCCAGTCGTCGGGGTACGGTCCGGCCGGCAGCCCCGGAGCAACATCGTCCATCAGTCGAACGCCATCGAAGTGGCTGAAGACGAGTGCGGAACGGGTCTCCGTGTGCTCGAGGCCCGAAGGGATCGAGAGCTGGCGTGCGAGAAAGCCGTTGGGCCCGGACGCGTCGACGAGGAAATGCGCGCGCAGCTCGAACGCGGTGCCGTGCCGGGTGCCGGTGAGGCGAACGGCGTCCGATGCGACGTCCGCGCTCGCCAGGTCAACGCCATCGCGGTAGTCCACGCCCGCGGCGATCGCCTCGCGCACGAAATGGTGATCCACATCGGCGCGGACCCAGTGCGTGTCCGAGAGCGAGTCATGCGGACTGGCCGCGACCAGAAGTCGCTCCGAGTCGAACCCGCGATTGGCGAATGGCCGATCCGGATGATGCCGGTAGAACGTGAAGCCGCGTTTCAGGCCACGGCGAACCTCCGGGAAATGCGCGAGCCAGCGCCCGTGCGTGGCCAGGTGATGACAGTCCGCCAGTTCGTAGCGGAGCCCGAGCCGCTCCAGCGACAGGTTGGCGAGCGGCGTTGACGACTCGCCGATCGCGAAGCGCGGATGCGTACCGCGCTCAAGGAGCACGACGTCGTAGCCGAGCACTGCGAGCACGCGGGCGAGCAGCGATCCGGCGAATCCACTGCCGACGATGGCGACCTCGCACGCTTGCGTCACGCCGCTCCACACACGGGACACTCGATCCCCGGCTCCGCGCGGCCAGTCACGTTCAGGCGCC
>JBGTMW010000670.1:0-1656 GCA_041743365.1 Gemmatimonadaceae bacterium | reverse complement strand
GCGCGCACGAGGAAGCGCTGGATTCCCTCGGGGATGGTGAGCGCCGACAAGGCCATGTCGCGGAGGGCGGAGCGGGTGAGCCCCACCCAGTCGCGGTCGCGCCCGAGCACGAACTCCTGGAGGTATGGCTGGATGGTACGCATCGGGTTGAGCGCCGGATCGAGGAACGTGCACAGCCCCAGCAGGAGCAGGAGCGTACGCTCGAGCAGCACCCAGTCCTTCGGCACCTCGAAGGTCGATGTGAGGTCGCGGAAGGAGATGTCGAGCTTCCGCAGGTCGGCCATCGCCTCGAGCTTGGTGCGCATGTCCACCTGCACCTCGCTCAGGCTCCACGACTCTATCGTGAGGTCCTCGAGGAAGCGCCGCTGAAAGTACTCGATCACCCGCTCGGCGACGTCGCCGCTGATAGCAGGCCCTTCCGCCCGTGCGACGAACCCCATGCGGCGAAGCGCGGCGGTGATCTTCTGGGAGTCGCGGCGGATGACTCCCTCCAGGAACATCGGGATGCCGTCCTTCATCTGCGGCGAGAGCTCGCCGACGGCGCCGAAGTCGAGGAAGACGATTCCGCCATCGGGGCGTACGAGAATGTTCCCCGGGTGCGGATCGGCGTGATACACGCCGTCGATGAAGATCATCTGGCAGTACGCGGTGAGGATCCGCTGCGCCAGCGCCGTACGATCGACGCCGTGGCTCTCCAGCGCGGCGACGTCCGTCACCTTGGTCCCGTCGACGAACTCCGTCGTGAGGATCCGCCTGGTGGAGAACTCCGGGACCACGGTCGGGAAGTCCACCATCGGGTCATCTCGGAAGTGCGCGGCGATGCGGACGATGTGCTCCGCCTCCTGGGCGAAATCGAGCTCCTCGAGGATCATCTCGCGAACCTCCGAGTGATACGACTCGAGGCCGCGAATGCGCGTGAAGAGCTGGACCACGCCGAGGATGCGCCGGATCGCAGTGAGATCCAATCGCACGATCTCGTCGATGTCGGCGTGCTGCACCTTGAGGGCGACTCGCCTGCCGTCGTGGAGCCGCGCCTCGTGCACCTGCGCGAGGGACGCACTCGCGATCGGCACGGGGTCGAACCAGGCGAAGAGCTCCTCCGGCTCCCTGCCCAGCTCCGTGCGGATGCGGCTGACGATCTGATCGAGCGGCCGTGCGGGGACCTGGTCCTGGAGTCCTTCGAGCCCGCTGCGGAACTCCTCGGGCAGGAAGTTCGTGAGGATGCTGATGAGCTGGCCGACCTTGATGAAGAGGCCGTTCAGCTCGAGGATGGTCTGCTCGACGCGCCTGGCGTTCGTGCGATGCCGCTCGACCAGGCCGCGCTCGTAGGCGTCGGGGCCGAGCAGCGGGCGCCAGAGCCGGAGCCACAGATAGCTCGCCAGCACCCGCATCGTGACGAGATACGCGCGGGCGACGCGGAAGCGGGGCTTTGGGGTCGAGCGCGGCAGCACAGTCCGAATGGTCGCTACCGGAACGGACCGCGGGTAGGGGACGTCTTTCATTGCGAATGCGGGGTGCGGTCATTGCGTTCGCAGCATGTCCGCATGACGTTCGCAACATCTGCTCATGACATCCGCAACATCAGCCGGATGCTGATAGGTTCGGCGGCAGCCGGCCCCCGAAGCTCGCAGCCCTCGGCCGCGGGCCGCGGAGCCG
>JBGTMW010000669.1:0-2922 GCA_041743365.1 Gemmatimonadaceae bacterium | reverse complement strand
GGCGCGCGCATCCTCCTGCTCGACGAGCCCACCGCCGTGCTCTCGCCACCGGAGACGCGTGACCTCTGGCGCATCCTCAGGCGACTTCGCGATGACGGATCGACGATCGTGCTCATCACTCACAAGCTCGACGAGGTCATGGACGTCTCCGATAGCGTGACGGTGATGCGGCAGGGGGAGACGATGCTTCGCACGGCGACGCGCGACACCACACCGGCTACTCTCGCGCGTGCCATGGTGGGCCGGGACGTGGTGCTCGCTGGAACGTCCTCTGCCGGCTCTCCCGCCCGGACGGCGACCGGTGCGAGGCAATCGCTCGTCGTGCGCGACCTCATCGTGCCCGGCGCGAGAACGGACCGCGCCGTGGATGGCGTGAGCTTCGCGGTTTTCGCCGGCGAGATCCTCGGCATCGCGGGTGTCGAGGGCAATGGACAGACGGAGCTCGTCGAAGCGATTGCCGGGCTGCGCGCGCCGAAAAGCGGATCGATCCTCCTCTGCGACCATGACATCGGTCGCGCATCGGTGCGCGCGCGCGCCGACCAGGGCATCTCCCACATTCCCGAGGATCGGCACCGTCGGGGACTCATCCTCGAATACTCGATCGCCGACAACCTCATCCTCGGCGCGCAGCATCTCTACTCGCGCCGCGGCGTGCTCGATCGCGACCGCATCGCGGCCAACGCCGCCGAGCGGATGGCCGCCTTCGACATCCGTCCCGCGGATGCGTCGCTGCCGGCGCGCGCACTTTCAGGCGGGAACCAGCAGAAGATCGTGATAGCGCGGGAGATGTCGCGCGACTTCTCCCTGCTGCTCGCGGCGCAGCCCACTCGCGGTGTGGACGTCGGCGCCATCGAGCAGATCCACGAGCGGCTGCGCGCCGCCCGGGCCGCCGGGAAGGCCATCGTGCTCGTTTCGGCCGAGCTTGCCGAGGTGATGGCGCTCGCCGATCGAATCGCCGTGATGTATGGCGGCCGTTTCGTGACGGTGATGAAACGTGCGGACGCGACCGAGGAGATTCTGGGAGAGTTCATGACCGGCGCCGCGGGATCGATGGCGACGGCACCGTCGGCGCGCGCGACGGGAGACGTGACGAGATGACCACGGGCGCCACGCCCCTCGGGCCCTCCACGACACCGCCGCCGCAGACGCCCGCGCCGACCGGAGCCCGCGTCTCCATCCCCATGCGCTCGACGGTGGAGGAGGCACTGCTTCCGCCGCTCGTCGCGCTGCTCATCGCGCTCGTCGTCGGCGACATCCTCATCCTTTCCTTTGGCGAGGCACCCGGGCAGGTGTACCGCCTCCTGCTCGAGGGCACCTGGGGAAATCCATACGGCTTCGGCCAGGTGCTTTTCAAGGCGACGACCCTGATCTTCACCGGACTCGCCGTATCGCTGGGCCTTCGTGCCGGGTTGTTCAACATCGGAGCCGAAAGTCAGCTCGCGGCCGGCGGCTTCGCGGCGGCGATGGCGGGCCTCGCGCTCAGCGCAGGAACTCCCGCGATAATCGCCGTTCCGATCTGCATCATCGCCGCGGCAGCGGGTGGTGGATTGGTGGGCGCGGTTCCGGGTGTGCTCAAGGCGAAGTTCGGCGCGCACGAGGTGATCGTGACGATCATGCTCAACTTCATCGTGCTCGCCTTTCTCAACTGGATCGTCGCGTCGCGGCTCGCTGTTCCCGAGACGCTTCACACGGCGGAAATCGGGGCCGGCGGCGTTCCGCGTCTCTCCGGGACCATGGAGGCGTTCCACGGATCCGCCGCCAACTGGACGATCCTCGCAGCCCTCGCGGCGGCAGCACTGGTCTGGTGGTACCTGGAGCGCACCCGGGGCGGTTACGAGCTGCGCGCCGTGGGACTCCAGCCGGAAGCGGCGGAATACGGGGGCGTTCGCGTCGGCGGCGTGTGGATCCGCGCGATGACGCTGGCGGGCGCGCTCGCCGGACTGGGTGGAATCAACCACGTGCTCGGCTACAAGCTCTACTACGAGGATGCATTTGCGGGAGGGGCGGGATTCCTCGGTATCGCCGTTGCGCTGGTGGGGCGCAACCATCCACTCGGCGTCGTGATCGCCGCGTTCTTCTTCGCGACGCTGTCACAGGGCGGGCTCGCGATTCATGCGCTCGTGCCGAAGCAGATGGTCGAGGTGCTCCAGGGAATCGTGATCCTCGCGGTCGCGGTCGCAGTACCTGAAGTGCGACGGCTGCTCCGGGCGACGGTCGCGGGAGGTGCGCGATGATCCTGCTAGCCTTTCTCATCCAGACGCTGCGCATCTCGATCCCGTATCTCTTCGCCGCATCCGGTGGCGTGCTGGCCGAGCGTGCGGGAGTCGTGAGCCTCACGCTCGAGGGATTCATGCTGACCGGCGCGTTCACCGCGACGCTCGGTGCGTACTACAGCGGCGATCCGTGGATCGGCGTGCTGTGCGGAATCGGCGGGGGGCTGCTTGCGGGACTGCTGCATGCGGTCGCATCCATCCGGTATCGCGCGGACCAGATCGTGGTCGGCATCGCGGTGAACCTCCTCGCGGTGGGGATCACGCGGTTCTTCCTCATGCTGGCCTTCGGGAGCTCCTCCAACTCTCCGCGCATCCCCGGCTTCGCGCGCGAGGAGGCCGCGGGATTGTTCTCTCCCTTCGCCAACCCGCTGGTCTGGCTAGGGCTCTTCGCGATCCCTGCCGTCGCATTTCTCGTGGCGCGCACCCCGTTCGGTCTGCGCGTACGCGCCGTCGGTGAGCATCCCGAGGCGGCGGCGACGGTCGGCGTGCGCGTCGCTCGGGTGCGCTACGCGGCGGTGATCCTCTCCGGAGGCCTCGCGTCGCTCGGCGGCGTCTATCTCGCGCTCGACCAGCATCAGTTCAGCGACAACATGATCGCCGGTCGCGGATTCATCGCGCTGGCCGCGATAATCTTCGGCCGGTGGGATCC
>JBGTMW010000668.1:0-2989 GCA_041743365.1 Gemmatimonadaceae bacterium | reverse complement strand
CTGACCATGCCGCTCACCGATGCCGGCGCGATCGCGAGCCGCTGGGCGATGTCGTTCGTGGCGGCGGCTCCCGCGCGGCGCTCGATCTCGTAGATGACCTTGAGGTAGTCCTCGACCGGCCCCGTGAGCTCGTCATGACCCTTGGCGGCTGTCACGCGATCACCGGCCCATCCGCGAGTGTGGCGCGGTCGGCATCCGGCGGGACGAGAATTCGGCGATACATCACGAGCTCCACTCCGTGAAGGTCTGCTGACGATCTGGCCGGTCCGCGTTCCCGTCAAGGTCGAGTTCTGCCCCGATGCGGGCGGCGCGAGCGCGATACGATCAGAAGCGGGCGGTCACCCGGCTGCGCGAGAAGCACCCTCGCCGTCGGAGACGTCGTGCGAATATCCGATGAACTGCCTCAGGATCCGCTCCGTCAGCCCCCAGATGACGTGCTCGCCGAGGCGGAAGCTTCGCTCCGTGCGCTCGATGCCGCGGTCGGTGAAAGTCGCTTCGCCGGTGGCCGAGGGATGCTCCAGCAGCTGAAGCGGCACCCAGAACGCCGCGGCGACCTCGTAGCTCGCGACTACGGCAATGTCCCGCGGCACGACGAACACGAAGGGCCGAATGATCAGCGGCGGAAGACGGGCGGAGCGCGGAAGCACATCGTCCAGAGTCCCGGTGATGCGGCCCACCGCGGCGAGATCGATCGCGGTCTCCTCGAGCGTCTCGCGCATTGCCGTATGCTGGAGAGACTCGTCACCGGGCTCGTGTCGCCCGCCCGGCAGTGCGATGTGTCCGCTCCATGGATCGGCGGCGTACGCTGCGCGCTTGATCATCAGGAGCTCAACATCGCCATCGTCCGCGAGCCGCATTATCACGGCGACGGCGGCACGCCGCGACACCGTGTCATCGGAGATCACCGTCCCGGGGCGCTGTGCCAGCGACCGCGTGATCCGGACGACTCTCGGGTGCGCCAGCGCCGCCTCGATCGTGCTCACGTCAGCTCCCTGCGAAACCATTCGACCGATTCGCTCACGGCGAGATCCAGCGCCGGGGACGACTGGCGCATTGGATGCGAGATGTCGAAGGTGTGGTTGGCGCCCTCGATGATGAGGAGTCGCGCGTCGGGCGCCGCGTCGGAAAGCTGGTAGGCATCCTTCACGGGAACGGATTCGTCGGCATCGCCGTGGATGATCAGCCACGGAGCCTTCAGTCGGGAGGCAGCGGTGGTAATGTCCAGCGCCCCGCCGGCACCTGCCTCGACGTCGTCCAGGAGTGCCGTGCCCTGCCGCAGCACCTGCCCTGTCCGAGTGTTCACTATTTCCCGGTAGCCTCGCTTGCGCCACTCGCGAGCCTCCTCCTCCGTCCACCGCATGGCGTACGCGATCGCGGCGAGCGTGACGAGCGCACCAACCTCCGACCTGCGCGCCGCGTGAAGGATCGCGGTCCCGCCACCGCGGGAATGGCCGAGCAGGCCATAACGCTCGTCGATCCAACCGCGGCGGCGCGCCTCGTCCTCGATCGCCGCCAGGTCCTCGAGCTCGCGCGTGACCGTGTTCTCGGCGAATGCCTCTTCCTCGGTGAACGATTCCCCGTCGGGTCCGACGCCGCTACCGGAGAAGTCGAAGCGGATGGCCCGGAGTCCGGCCGATGCAATGGCTGACGCGAGGTGCGGGAAGAATCCCCAGCGCGAAAACCCCTTGAAGCCGTGGCAAATGATCACCGTGCCGCGCGGTGCAGTGGGAAGCATGGCACTGCCGCGCAGCGGGCGGTCGCCCGCCCCCCGCACCTCGAAGCTGAGCTGCGCGCTCATGCCGCGATCACCCCTCTACGTCGCCGCCCGACTGCGCCCATTGCGTGAAGCCGCCCGACATCGAGACGACATCGCCGTAACCCATCTGCTGGAGGGTGTCGGCCGCCAGCGCCGAGCGGTTTCCTCCGGCGCAGTAGATCACCACCTTCCGGTCGCGCGGCACAGTGGCTTCGATCTTCGTCTCCAGCACTCCGCGCGGGACGTGAACGGCTCCGGGCAGGCGCCCCAGGTTCCACTCGTTGGGCTCGCGCACATCGAGATACACGGCGCTCTCCTTTCGGGCCTGCATCTCCTGCACCTGCTTCGGCGTGACCTCGCGTATGCGTGTCTTGGCGTCGTTGATGAGGTCCATGCCGCTCTTGTTGCTGCCCATTTTCGGTTCTTCTCCTCGTGATGCGTCAGTGGTGTGGTGTCAGGATGTTCAGCGTGCGACCGTCCACATCGAGCTCCGCCATCGCTCCCAGGGGGAGCGTCCACTGGTCGGCGACATGGCCCACGGGAATCCCGGCCAGACAGGGTATTCCGAGGATACCCGCGGTCTCGGCGAGCACTTCATCCAGCGTTCGTGCGCCGTCGTCCGACTCCTCGGCGCACGCGGTGCAGTGACCGAACGCGATCGCGACGCTCGAGTCCAGCGCACCCGAGAGCAGCAGCTGTCGCAACATGCGGTCGACCCGGTACACCGGTTCGTTGATGTCCTCGAGCACGACGATCGCGCCCGCGAGACTCGGGGCAAATGGCGTTCCGCAAAGTGAAGCCATGATCGCGAGATTTCCGCCGGCCAGCCTGCCTCGTGCGCGTCCGGGGCGAAGGATGCGTGCGTCGGGCGCGGCGCCGCACGAGTCATCGTGGGCGATCACCGCGCGTGCGAGCGAGTCGCGCGAGAACTCGCTCAGCGGCTGTCGAGCGGTTGGCGCGTGAAACGAGATCACGCCGCAGCGCACCGAGAGTGCGGAGTGCAGCGCCGTTATGTCCGAGAATCCGATCAGTGCCCGGGGCCGGCGCGCGAACCCGTCGTAGTCCATCCCGGAGAGCAGGCGCATGGACCCGTAGCCGCCGCGAAGGCACCAGATTCCATCGATGGAACGATCGGCCATCGCTCGCATCAGGTCGGCGAGCCGGGAGTCATCGCCGCCGGCGAAGTAACCGGCTCGGGCGAGGGCGTGCTCGGCGATCACCGGCTCCCAGCCG
>JBGTMW010000667.1:0-2170 GCA_041743365.1 Gemmatimonadaceae bacterium | reverse complement strand
CCGTCGTGTCGGCGGTGAATGGCGAGCCGCTCCCGCGCTCGCAGGTCACCATCGGCGGCACCGCTCGCGGCACGATGGCCGACGACGCTGGGCGTTTCACCATCACCGGTCTTCCACAGGGCGCGATCACTCTCCGTACGCGCGCCCTCGGCTACCGGATGGTCTCACGCGATGTGTTCGTCCCCGCGGGTGGGCGGGCCGAGGTCATCATCACGATGGATCCGCTTCCGCAGACGCTGAATCCCGTGGAAACGATCGGCACCACCGAGGAGCGTGGCCGGTTCGAGCGGGGCGCGAGCGCGGGCGTGTTATCGCTCGGCGGGGACATCGTCTCGAAGGTGCCGTCGATTGGCGAGGCCGATGTGCTTCGCACCGTGCAGCTCCTTCCCGGGGTTCTGGCGCGGAGCGACTTCACCGCGGGCTACAATGTGCGCGGCGGGGAGTCCGACCAGAACCTCGTGCTGCTCGATGGGATTCCCGTGTACAACCCGTTCCACTTCGGCGGGCTTTTCGGCACCTTCCTCGAGCCGACCGTTGGCGAGGTGACGATGCACCTCGGGGGGTTTCCCGCGGAGCATGGCGGCCGACTCTCCAGCGTCCTCGACGTGCGGAGCGCGCAGGAGGAGCGGCCCGGAGTGCATGGTACGGCGGGTGTGTCGCTGCTCGCGTCGAGCCTCGCGCTGAGCGGATCGATGCCGGAGCGGGGTAGCAGCTGGGCGGTCGCAGGACGCCGCACCTACGCGGACGCACTCGCGCGGATGTTCAGCGACCTCACGCTCCCGTATCATTTCCAGGACGTGCAGGCGCACTTCACGCAGCGCCTTCCGCGGGACGCGACGCTCGCAATCACCGCGTACGCCGGTCTCGACGATCTCGCGGGCAACTTCGCGGCGCTCGGCGACTCGACCCGGGCGAGTGGCGGGGACTTCGCCTTCAACTGGGGCAACCAGGTCGCCGGCGCGACGCTCACCATGCCGTTCGGCGAGCGCGATGATCCGCAGGTGGACCGGCGCGCGACGCTGGTGCAGCGGCTCTCGTTTTCGCGATTCGGTACCACGCTCGACCTGGGCGACGGGTCGCTGATGTTCGACAACAGGGTGATGGAGATGCGGGCGAGCGGCGCCCTCTCCGCGGAGCGCGGCAGCCACAGTCCAACGATCGGCTACGAGGCCTCGCTGCACGACGTCTCGTACGCCATCCGCTCGAGTGAGGCGAACGTTTCGCTGTTCGACCTCCGGCAGCGGCCCACCGCCCTCTCGCTGTTCGCCGAGGATCGATGGAGCCCTTCGGAGACCGTCCGGATCCGGCTCGGTGCGAGGGCGGAGCACATCGGCGGGCGCGGATGGGTGGGGATCTCGCCACGTCTCGCCGCCACCTGGTTCGCGAGTCCCGACATGTCGTTCTCGCTCTCCGGGGGGAAGTACACACAGTGGCTTCACGGACTGCGGAACGAGGACATCCCAATCCGGATCTTCGATTTCTGGATCGCGAGCGACCGGTACATCGACGTTTCCTCGGCTCGCCACTTCGTTTTCGGCGTGGAGCGCTGGGTCTCCATGTCGAGGATGTTCCGCGTGGAGGGGTTCATCAAGGATTACGACAGGCTGCTGGAGCCGAATCCGGCCGACGATCCCGCCGTGCGGGGCGACGAATTCCTTCCGGTATCGGGTTCGTCGTACGGCGTGGACGTACTGCTGCGGCAGCTCGAGCGCGGGCCGTTGAGCGGCTGGGTTGCGTACAGCTATGGCGTGAGCGCCCGGAAGCGCGGTGAAGATCGGTATTTTCCCGCGCAGGACCGCCGTCACAACATCAATGCGGTCGCGACGTATGCGCTGGGGGAGCGCACCGATTTCAGTGCGCGCTTCGGCTTCGGCACCGGGCTTCCCTTCACCGACATCGTGGGCCAGATCGTCCGGCGGTCGTACGATCCCGTCAACAACAGCTGGGTGGTCCTGAACGCGGTACAGCAGTTCGAGGCCGTGGGCGGCGAGCGAAACGCCTCGCGCTACCCCGTGTTCCAGCGCCTCGATCTCATGCTGGCGAGACGATTCGAGCGCCGCCGCACCTCGATCACTCCGTATCTCCAGGTCGTGAACGCATACAACAGGCGAAACGTCTTCATCTACACCTTCGACTACACGGCGAACCCGCCGCAGCGCCAGGCCACATC
>JBGTMW010000666.1:0-12315 GCA_041743365.1 Gemmatimonadaceae bacterium | reverse complement strand
CAAAGGGCGGGTCGCCCTCGCCGCTGCGTCCCACGGTTTCGAACGCCACCCCTGTGGCGAGACCAGCGGCCGTCAGCTCGGACCTGCCGACCTTTCCGCAGCGAACGGCTCCGCCGGCGCCCGTGTCGAGCACAACCGGCAGCAACCCGGCGCAGCCGTCCGCGGGACCACCGGCTCGCCGCGCGCCGATCAATCCCTTCCTCGCCAACGATCCAAACCAGAAGGCGAAGCGCCTTGCCCGCGCGCTGGTTTCGGACATGGTCGCCTATCAGCCGCAGAAGCGGGACGAGGCGCTGCGAAACGGGACGCTGAAGCAGGTCTTCCGGGAGGAGATCAAGAAGAGCTACGAGGAGTATCTCGACCAGGTCGGGAAGGAGTTCGCGGAGGGGACCAGTCACTTCCAGGATGCGCTGAACGAAATCCTCGCGGGTGGCAACAAGATGTTCTAGCGCGGGCGGGAGGCGCGTCGCGCGCGCGTCTTCCTGCCGCTATACTCCACGTCGATGCTGCGCCCTGCCGCCTGTCCGAACCGGCGAGCGGAGAGAGGGATTCCGAGCGAGCCGCTCCCCTGGGGGTGCGGCTCGCGTCATACGGGGAGTCGAGAAAATGGCCGACACAGAGCGTGGGGGAGCACTGCGAGAGATCGCCGAGCGTCTCGACGAGCTGAGGAGGTATCTTTGACCTGGACAGCAAGCGCGACGCCTTGAGCAACATCGAGCAGCGAATGAGCGCTCCGGACTTCTGGACGAACCAGGAGCGGGCGCAGGAGCTGCTGATCCAGGTCAAGAGCCATCGTGGCTGGCTCGAACCGTTCGACAGGCTCCGCGCTCGCGTCGACGCCGACAGGGAGATGGATGAGCTCCTTGCCGCCGACCCGGATCCGGAGATGATCGCCGAGCTGGAGCGCGAGGTGGAATCGCTGAAGGGGGAGCTCGGCGAGTTCGAGCTGCGTTCGCTGCTCCGCGGTCCGGATGACTTCCGCGACGCGCAGGTGGAGATCAGCGCCGGGGCTGGCGGCACCGAGGCGCAGGACTGGGCGGCGATGCTCATGCGGATGTATACGCGCTGGGCGGAACGTCGCGGCTTCGAGGTCGTGCATCTCGATCTCAGCGAAGGGGAGGAGGCGGGCATCAAGGGCGCCGTTCTCGAGATCCGCGGTCAGTACGCGTATGGGTTCCTCCGTCCCGAAAGCGGCGTGCATCGCCTCGTTCGCATCTCGCCGTTCGATTCGCAGTCGCGACGTCACACCAGCTTTGCGTCGGTGTTCGTCTATCCGGTCGTGAACGAGGAGATCAACATCGAGATCCGGGATGAGGATCTGCGAATCGATGTATATCGCGCCTCGGGCGCGGGCGGGCAGCACGTCAACAAGACCAGCTCAGCGGTCCGGATAACTCACCTGCCGTCGGGATTCGTCACCGCTTCGCAGGCGGAGCGGTCGCAGTTCAAGAACAAGGCAACGGCGATGAAGATGCTGAAGAACAAGCTGTACCAGGCGGAGGTCGAGAAGCGGGACGCGAAGAAGGCGGCGCTCGATGCGACGAAGTCCGACGTGACTTTCGGCAGCCAGATCCGGAGCTATGTGTTCCAGCCGTACACAATGGTCAACGATCACCGCACCGAGCTGAAGATCACGGATGTCCAGAAGGTGATGGATGGCGCGATAGATCCCTTCATGGAGGCGTACCTGAAGCGCGACAACGTCACGGGGCCCGCCGCGTGAGCGAGGAGCTCAACTTCGTGCTGCAGGCCCGTCGCGAGAAGCTTGCCGAGCTGACGAGGCTCGGGATCGAGCCGTTCGCGTATTCCTTCGATCGAACGAACCATGCGGTCGATGCAACCGGTCTGATGGGAGATGCGGAGGAAGGCCCGGTCGTGCGAATGGCGGGTCGGCTCGTGGCCTGGCGCGCGCATGGGAAGACGACGTTCGCGCATCTGGCCGATGCAAGCGGCCGCGTGCAGCTCTATTTCCGGCGCGATGTCCTCGGCGACGAACGATATGGAGTGCTCGACCAGTTCGACCTGGGGGACGTGGTCGGCGTCGCGGGTCCGCTCTTTCGCACCCGCACCGGCGAGGTCACCGTGCGGGTGGAGGAAGTCACCATGCTGGCGAAGGCGCTCCGGCCGCTTCCGTTCGGGAAGGAGGAGATCGTCGAGGGCCTGACGGTCCGGCATTCCGGCTTCGCTGATCCCGAGCAACGCTACCGACAGCGCTATGCGGACCTCGCCGTGCATCCCGAGGTGCGCACGATGTTCGTGGCACGTGCCCGGATGATCAGCGCCATGCGCGGCTTTCTGGACGCCCGCGAATATGTGGAGGTTGAGACACCCGTTCTTCAGCCGCTGTACGGCGGGGCTACGGCGAGGCCGTTCACGACGCATCACAACGCCCTCGACATGCCCCTCTACCTCAGGATCGCAGACGAGCTCTACCTGAAGCGCCTGATCGTCGGCGGCTTCGAGCGCGTCTATGAAATCGGGCACGACTTCCGGAACGAGGGCATCGATCGCACGCACAATCCCGAGTTCACGATGCTCGAGTTCTACGAGGCATACGCCGATTACCAGCGGATGATGTCCACGGTGGAGCTCCTGGTGGAGCGGGCGGCGGACGCGGTGCGCCGCGTAGCCGGTTTGGGAGAGCGCGTACCGACCCTGACCCCGCCCTTTCCGCGGGTGGGATGGATCCCGCGGGTGATCGAGGCGGTGGGCACCGATCCCCGGTCGATGGACGACGACGCCCTGCGGAACACGGCGCTTCGCGCCGGGGTCGAACATGTGGCGGGGCTGAGTCGTCCAAAGGCGATGGACGAGATCTTTCAGGCGCTCGTCGAATCGAAGCTGGAGGAGCCGACGTTCGTGGTGGATTACCCGGTGGAGCTTTCTCCCCTCGCGAAACTCAAACGGGGGGACCATTCGTTGACGGAGAGGTTCGAGCTCTTCGCGAATGGCCGGGAGCTGGCCAACGCGTTCAGCGAGCTCAATGACCCGATCGACCAGCGACGCAGGTTCGAGGCACAGGCGCTGCTTCGCGCCGCGGGCGACGTCGAAGCGGCGGGAGTCGATGAGGATTATCTGCGCGCGATGGAGTACGGAATGCCGCCGACGGGCGGCGTGGGAATCGGTATCGATCGGCTTTTCATGTACCTGACCGGGACCGCGTCGATTCGCGACGTGATCCTTTTTCCAGTGATGCGACCGGAATGAGACGACTCGAGCTTGAAATCGCCTGGCGCTACATGCGGAGCCGCCGCGGGTCGCGGCTCATGTCGTTCATCAGCGTCATCGCCATCGCCGGCGTCATTGTCGGTGTAGGCGCGCTAATCGTGATCATGGCGGTGATGAACGGCCTGCAGCGCGACCTGCGCGAGAAGATCCTGGTGGGCAGCCCGGATGTGCGTGTCCTCACCTGGTCCCGCGACATGACGATGCCCCAGTGGCGGAGCACGCTGGACTCGATAAGGAACATCCCGGACGTTGCGGCCGCCGCCCCGGTGGTGCTCACGCAGGCGCTCGTCCAGGGTCCCAAGGGCGCGCCGGAACCTGCGCAGGTCGTCGGCATCGCGCCCGAAGGCCCCGGAGTACCGGAGATCACGACGATCCGCCAGCACGCGACGACCGGAGACTTCCGGTTCGCGAGCTCGGACGGGCTCGTAAAGGGAATAGTCATCGGCAGGCTGCTCGCCGACAGGCTCGGCGTCTTTCCGGGCGACAAGGTGACCCTGGTGGCCTCGGCGGAAACGAACCCGGTCACGGGAATGATCATGCCGCGCCTCGAGTACTTCGAAGTCACCGGAGTATTCGACACGGGGATGTTCGAGTACGATGACAAGTACCTCTACATGTCCATCACCGCCGCGCAGAGGCTGGCGGGCATCGGCGATGCAGTCACCGGGATCGAGATCCGCACGCCGCGGCGCGAGGACGCACCGGTGGTAGCAGCGCGCGTCGACAACGTCTTCGGCTCGTTCAACGTGCGGGTGATCGACTGGCAGCAGCAGAACGGATCGCTGTTCAAGGCGCTCAAGCTCGAGAAGCTGGCAATGAGCGTGATCCTGCTGCTGATCGTGATCGTGGCGGCGTTCAACATCGTCAGCACGCTGACGATGGTGGTATCGGACAAGACCCGCGAGATCGGGATACTCCGGGCAATGGGGATGGAGGCGAGCTCCATCCGTCGGATCTTCCTGGTTCAGGGGATGATCATCGGGGCGGTCGGGACCGCGATCGGGGGGGTAATCGGGCTGATTGCGTCTTTCGGTCTCGGGACGTACAAGTGGATCGACCTTCCCGCCGAGGTATATTTCATAGACCACCTGCCGGCCGTGACGGAGCCGTTCGACGTGGCGCTGATCTTCCTGGCGAGCCTGGCGATCGCGACGCTGGCGACACTCTACCCGGCGGTGCAGGCGTCGAGGCTTCTTCCGATCGAGGCAATCCGACACGAATGATGGTTGTCGAGGCGCGGGATCTCGTAAAGTCGTACCGGGGTGGGGACAACAGCCTCATCTCGGTTCTGGACGGCGTGAATCTCCAGGTAGCGCGGGGCGAGATGGTGGCGATCATCGGCGCGAGCGGCGCGGGGAAGAGCACCCTGCTCCACATGCTGGGCGCGCTCGACCGTCCGACGCGGGGCCTCGTCGTGCTGGGCGGTGTCGCCGTCAACGGACTTCCGGACGCCGAACTGGCCGAGCTGCGCAACAAGCGGGTGGGTTTTGTCTTCCAGTTCCACCACCTCCTCAGGGAGTTCTCCTCCCTCGAGAACGTGATGATGCCCCTGCGGATCGGGGGCTGGGATGTTCGAAAGGCGAGAGGCCGGGCCGAGGAGCTCCTCGCGCGCGTGGGACTCAGCGGGCGCATGCACCACCGTCCGTCGGAGCTGTCTGGGGGGGAGCAGCAGCGGACGGCGGTGGCGCGCGCGCTGGCGATCGATCCCTCGCTCGTCCTGGCGGATGAGCCGTCCGGTAACCTGGACAAGATGAACAGCGAGCGGCTCCATGATCTCTTCGCCGAGCTGTCGAGGGACCTCGAGATAGCGATGGTCGTGGTGACGCACAACCTCTCACTGGCGGCGCGTGCCCACCGCGTCCTCCTGCTGGAGTCCGGGCGGCTTCGAGAGACCGACGTACACGAGGTCGTGACCTAGATGATGTGCGATGTCTGCAAGGAGCGGGAGCATGTCGTGAAGCTCTCGAAGGTCGACGGGGACACGCACACGTACGTGCACCTCTGCGAGAAATGTGCGGCGGAGCGCGGTGTCGAGGTGACCGCCACGAGTCATCCGCTCGGGGACCTGCTGCATGCGGTACAGCAGCAGCTGATCGCAGCGCCAGGCGAGGCCGGGAAATGCACCTTCTGCTCGGCGACACTGAAGGATTTCCGCGCAACCGGGAGGCTGGGGTGCGCGCGATGCTATAGCGCGTTCGAGTCGAGCCTGCGTGACCTGCTGAGGCGGGTGCACGGCAACTCGAGACATGCGGGGAAGCGGTACGAGCCTCCGGCGGCGGGGATGCCGGAGCAGCTCACGATTCTCGGGGAGCTGAGGCAGCAGCTGCGTCGGGCGATCGAGACCGAGCAGTTCGAAGAGGCCGCCCAGCTGCGCGACCGGATCCGGGTGCTCGAATGAGCCTCGACCTTTCGCTTCTTCCCGATGGCGGGGTGAGCTGGCTCGACGCATCGGGCGAGAATGCCGACATCGTGCTCTCGACCCGGATCCGGCTGGCGCGGAACCTTGAGGGTTTCGCGTTCACCGGCCGGGCCCGCGATGGGGAGCGGCTTCGGATCCTGTCGCAGGTGAGCGAGGCGACGAGCTCGGTGCCATCGATGGCCCACAGCGTCCTGGTGAGGGTGGACGAACTGTCGCTCGATGACCGGCTACTGTTGCACGAGCGCCACCTGGTCAGCAAGGAGCTGGCTGGCCTGGACCCCCAGCATCCGGTGAGGCCGGCGGCCGCCGTGTTTCTTAGTGGCGACGTAGGCGTCATGGTAAATGAAGAGGACCATCTCCGTATCCAGGCGCTGCAGTCGGGCTTCGAGCTGAGCGAGGCGTATGCGGCCGCGGAACGCCTGGACAGGGAGATCGGACGGCAGGTGCCGTTCGCGTTTCACTCGGAGTTCGGGTACCTGACCGCCTGTCCGACGAATACGGGAACGGGAATGCGCGCGTCGGTGTTGATTCACCTTCCGGGGCTCGTTCTCACGAAGGAGATCGGGAAGGTACTGGCTGGACTGCAGCAGATGGGGCTCACCTACCGCGGGCTGTATGGCGAGGGGAGCGAGGTGGTCGGGAACTTCTTCCAGATCTCGAACCAGACGACGCTGGGGAAGTCGGAAGACGACCTGCTGGATCACTTGATGCGTGTCGTTCGCCACGTAATCGAGCGCGAGGAAGAGGCGAGAAGGGTCTTGCTCCGCGATGCGGGGTATATTATCGAGGATAAGCTCTGGCGAGCTTACGGGACCTTGCGGTACGCACGCAGCCTCACGTTCGACGAGGCGATGAACTATCTGAGCGGCGTTCGTCTGGCGGTTGGTCTGAAACTGATGTCGGGCCTAAGTGTATATACCCTCAACAAGCTCCTGATCTTTTCGCAGTCGGCGCATCTCGCTCAGGCAGAAGGGCGCTCGCTGACGGAGAGCGAAGCGAACCTGGCCCGTGCGCGGTACGTGCGTCAGGCGCTCGCCAACGAATCCGGCTTGAACGGGTAGCCGGGAACCCCCGGCATTGAGGGTAGCATGAACGGTTACAACTTCACGGAGCGAGTGCGAAAGGTCCTCGCAATGGCACGCGAGGAAGCGGCACGTCTCCATCACGAGTACGTGGGCACGGAGCACATTCTGCTCGGCCTGATTCGCGAGGGTGAGGGTGTCGCGGCGGCTGTGCTCCAGAGCCTGTCGGTGGATCTCGAGGAGATCCAGCAGAAGATCGAGGAGACCGTCAAGAAGGGCAAAGCCCAGCAGGGCTCCGGTCCCGATCTCCCGTACACGTCGCGCGCCAAGAAGGTGCTCGAGCTGGCAATGAGCGAGGCCCGCGAGCTCAATCACAGCTATGTCGGCACCGAGCATCTGCTCCTCGGCCTCCTTCGCGAAGAGAAGGGGATCGCGGCCCAGGTCCTTACCGACGCGAACGTGAACCTCGACGCCGCCCGTGCGGAAACGCTCCGGCTCCTGGGGACGGACGTCGCCCAGGGCACGCCGACGGCGCAGCAGGGGAGCGGAGCGCCGCAGGCGTCCGCCCCGAAGGGCGAGAAGAAGTCCAAGACCCCGGCGCTCGATCATTTCTGCCGGGACCTGACCCAGCTTGCCGGCGAGGGCCAGCTCGACCCGACCATCGGCCGCGCCAAGGAGATCGAGCGGGTCATGGAGGTGCTGACCCGTCGAAAGAAGAACAATCCGGTGCTGATCGGCGAGCCGGGCGTCGGCAAGACGGCCATCGTCGAAGGTCTCGCGCAGCTCATTGCGACCGGAGAGTGCCCGGAGTCCCTCAGGGACCACCGCGTTCTTTCCCTCGACATGGCGGCGGTGATCGCCGGAACCAAGTACCGCGGTCAGTTCGAGGAGCGGCTGAAGGCGGTCATGAACGAGATCGCCCAGAACAAGAACATCATCCTGTTCATCGACGAGCTTCACACGCTCGTTGGCGCGGGCGCGGCCGAAGGCGCCATCGATGCCAGCAACATGCTGAAGCCGGCGCTTGCCCGTGGCGAGCTTCAGTGCGTCGGGGCATCGACGCTGAACGAGTATCGCAAGTACATCGAGAAGGACGGGGCGCTCGAGCGCCGCTTCCAGACGGTCATCGTCGAACCGCCCTCCATCGATGAGACGGTGCAGATACTGAAGGGACTGCGCAAGAAGTACGAGGATCATCACCGCGTGACGATTCCCGACACCACGCTCGTCGCCGCATCGAAGCTGTCGGAGCGCTACATCACCGATCGCTTCCTGCCGGACAAGGCCATCGACGTGATCGATGAAGCAGGTGCGCGCGCCAGGCTCGCGGCGCAGGTGCCGCCACCGGAGGTTGCCGCGCTCAAGGGCAAGCTCGAGGAGATCAACGGCGAGAAGGAGGCTGCGGTCCGGGATCAGAACTTCGAGAAGGCCGCATCACTTCGCGACCGGGAGCGCGAGCTCCAGACGGAGATTCGCAAGCAGCAGGAAGAGTGGGAGAAGCGCCGGCAGTCGCACCGGCCCTCGCTCGGCGAGGAGGAGATTGCATTCATCGTCAGCCGCTGGACGGGCATTCCGGTGACGCGACTCCAGGAAGCGGAGACCGCTCGACTTCTTCGCATGGAAGAGGAACTGCATGCGTCGGTCGTGGCGCAGGACGAGGCCATCAAGGCGCTGGCGCGCTCCATACGCCGCAGCCGCGCCGGGCTCAAGGATCCAAACCGGCCCATCGGCTCGTTCATCTTCTCCGGCCCGACGGGCGTGGGGAAGACGGAAGTCGCCCGCGCGCTCGCGACGTTCCTGTTCGCAGACCCGTCTGCACTGATCCGTGTCGACATGAGCGAGTACATGGAGAAGTTCTCCGTGTCGCGCCTGATCGGCGCACCTCCGGGATACGTCGGCTACGAGGATTCCGGGACGCTGACCAAGGCTGTTCGGCGGAAGCCGTACAGCGTCGTGCTGCTGGACGAGATCGAGAAGGCGCACCCTGACGTGTTCAACATCCTCCTGCAGGTGCTCGATGAGGGCCACCTCACCGACAACTACGGGCGAGTGATCGACTTCAAGAACACGGTGGTGATCATGACCTCGAACGTCGGGGCCAGGGACATCACGAAGGGCAAGTCTCTCGGCTTCGCGGCCCCGGACCAGCGGGCGAACTTCGAGAGAATCTCCGAGAAGGTGAAGGAGGAGATGCAGCACGTCTTCAACCCCGAGTTCCTCAACCGGCTCGACGACGTGATCGTCTTTCACCCGCTCAGCAAGGAGCACATCGCCCAGATCGTGGGAATCCTGCTCAAGGGCGTTCAGAGAAGGCTCACGGAGGAGGAGCTGACGCTCCGGCTCACGGAGGCCGGCTCGGACTTCCTGGTGAAGAGCGGGTTCGACGAGCATTTCGGGGCGCGGCCGCTCAAGAGGGCGATCCAGCGGTTCATCGAGGACCCACTTTCGGAGAAGATCCTCCTGGGTGAGTTCGCCAAGGGCGACGAGATCGAGGTCGACCTCGCCGCGGACGGAGAGAAGCTCGAGTTCCGCGTCCTGACGAGCTCTCCCCAGGCCTAGTCCGACCGGGGTCAGCCCCGGCCAGCACCGCCGCTATACGCCCGGTTGGTCCCCATGGACCTGACCGGGCGTATCGCGTGTATATTGTCCCCGATATGAAACCGTTCCTCCTCGCTCTCCTCGCCCTTGCCGTGGCGGGCTCGGCCGCGCTTGCGCAGGGCGTTCCGTGCTCGGTGGCGGACTCGATCGCCGTGCGAGGCAATACACGCATCAGCGCCGTCACCATTCGCACCGATGCAGGGATAAGCAGCGGGATGCAACTGGACGTCACGGAGTTCCAGCGGGCGATCAAGTCGGTTTTCGCGAGCGGCCAGTTCGACGACGTGGCGCTCCTCTGCGAGCGGTCGCCTGCAGGTGACAAGGATGTGCTCGTCATTCAGGTGCATGAGCGTCCGATCCTGACCGACATGAGGGTGGAGGGCGCGGACGCGGTTTCGCCGCGAACCGTTCGCGACAAGCTCGACCTTCCCGTTGGCCGGCCGCTCGATGCGGCCGAGGTCGCCAGGGTCACCGCGGTGATCGATTCCCTGTATGCCGATCGCGGATACTACCTGGCGCAGATCCGCCCGGAGACCACGCTCGTCGGTGGCAACGCCACGCTGACGTTCCGCATCGACGAGGGTCGTCGCCTGGCAATCTCGGGGGTGCGAGTCGAGGGAAACACGTCGGCCTCGGACCGCGCGATAGTCAGCGCAATGAAGACCAGGCCGGAGGGGTTCCTCTGGTACCGGAAGGGTGAGTTCGACGAGGACGTCTTCGCCGGGGACCTCGCGGAGCGACTCCCGCAGTACTATTCCCGCCGCGGATTCATCGATTTTGCGATCACGGAAGACACGTTGATCGTGGACCCAGAGCGGGGGAAGGCCGAGATCCGCCTGCAGGTTTCCGAGGGCCCGCAATACAGGATCGGCTCCTTCGAAGTGGTGGGGAACAGGCAGTTCACGACGGAGGAGTTGTCCCAGTTCTATCCGTTCGGCGACAGGGTCACGCCGCTCACCGAGCGCGTGACCTCGCTGATCCGGCGCGACCGGATTCCCAGGGGCGTGTTCGATGAGTCGCGCTGGGAGGAAGCAACATCGAACGTCCAGACGGCCTACTACAACGAAGGCTACATCTCGGTGTCGATCCGTCCCGTGGTCGAGCGCGTCATGGGCCCGGACTCCGTTCCCACTGCCAATCTGCGCTGGGAGATCCGCGAGGGCCCGGTGTCCGTGGTCAACCGCATCGACATCAAGGGCAACGACTACACCACCGAGATGTGCATCCGCGACCAGCTGATCATCTATCCCGCCTCGGTGTTCAACCGCGAGAGGCTGGTGCAGAGCTACCAGCGTATCGCCAACCTCGGATTCTTCGAGACGCCGCTTCCGAATCCGGACGTCGTTCCGGCGGGCCCTGATGGCGATGTGAACATCACGTTCTCGGTGACGGAGAAGAAGACCGGAAACATCAACTTCGGCGCGTCGGTCGGGCAGGGAGCCGGCGTCGGGGGATTCATCGGGCTCGACCAGCCGAATCTGTTCGGCCAGTGCAAGCGCGGTTCACTGCAGTGGCAGTTCGGGGCGCTGATCAACGATTTCAACCTGAGCTACACGGACCCCGCGATCAAGCGCTCGACCACTTCCGGGAAGGTGGATGCGTATCACACGCGCTCACGCTACATCATCCAGGAGTTTGGCCGCCAGACACGCACGGGCGGGTCGCTGCGCATCGGATTCCCGCTGAGAAACTCCGTGAACTCGCGCATGTTCGTCTCGTACGGGGGTGAAGCGGTCAGCTACGGCAACGACCAGGGATCGCTTCTCGGGTCCCTGCGCGACGAGTGTGACAACTGCTTCCGGTCCACGCTCGGTACGACTTTGACGCGCGACACGCGCCTCGGGATGCCATTCGCGACGGCGGGCAGCCTGCAGAGCTTCGACGCGCAGTTCAACGGCGGTCCGCTCGGCGGGAAAGCCCAGTTCCAGCGGTACACGACGGAGCTGCGCTCCTATGCGCCCCTCGGCCAGTTCGGTGGCGGCAGGATCGGGTCGAACCCGATAGAGTTCGTTGTGGGGCTGACGTTCCGCGCAGGCGCGGTGTTCGGGAATACAGGACCCTTCTTCCCCTTCCAGGAATTCGCGCTCGGCGGCACGCAGCAGGGTGAGCAGCTTCGTGGATACGAGGAATTCACCATCACGCCGCGCGGGTTCGTTCCCTCCGGCAGCATCGGCCAGGCATCGCGGTCATCGTTCGGTCGATCGTTCCTGACAACGACCGCCGAACTGGGCATGCGCGTCTCTCAGGGATTCTACGTGAACGCATTCTACGATGCGGGCAACGTCTGGGATCACCCGCGGGAGATCGATCCGACCCGGCTGTTTCGCGGAGCGGGCGTCGGCGTGGCATTGATCACACCCCTCGGGCCACTCGGGCTCGACTGGGCTTACGGGTTCGACCGCCTCAATTCCGAGGGACGTCGCGATCCGAAGTGGAAGCTGCATTTCAAACTTGGCCAGCTGTTCTAGAGGAGTGACTATGCGTATGTCTGTTCGCGCGGTGTGTCTCGCGCTCTCATTGTCGGTGGTCGCCGCATCCAGCGCTGTCGCGCAGGGTGCGCCCAAGCTCGCTTACATCAACTCGCAGCAGGTACTGCTGCAGGCGCCCGGTCGCGCGGACATTGAGGCGCGATTGAAGACCCAGATGGATGGCTTTCAGAAGCGCATGGAGACCATGCAGGACTCCATGCAGACGATGCTGACGGCCTATCAGAAGGATCAGGCGACGCTCACGCCGGCGGTGAAGACGCAGCGCGAGGAGGCGATCCAGCGGAAGCAGGCGGCGTTCGCGCAGGAGGCGGAGGATCTCCAGCAGAAGGCAGCCGAGGCCCGGGAATCCGCCTCGCGCCCGCTCATGGAAATGTTCAACCGCGTGCTCAACGAGGTGCGCGCCGAAGATGGATACGCGTTCGTCTTCGATGTAGCCTCCGAGGCGCAGGCGATCGTCGCAGCGGACAAGAACCTCGACATCACCGAGAAGGTGATTGCGCGCATGCGGACGTCGTCGGCGGCGAGGCCGGCCGCGGGCACCAAGCCTGCCGGGCCAGTC
>JBGTMW010000665.1:0-5168 GCA_041743365.1 Gemmatimonadaceae bacterium | reverse complement strand
GCCGCGATTGATCGGCGGCCCCCCGGCACTCGTGCCGCGCAGCGCGAGCGGCGCCCAGAGCGAGTAGCGGTTCGACGGATAGTGGAACCCCCGCGGCATTACGCCGACGATGGTGAACGTGCGCCCGTTGATGGTGACGGCGCGGCCGATGACCGTCGAATCACCCGCGAAACGGCGATGCCACAGCTCGTGGCCGAGCACGACAACCTGATCCTTGCCGGCCTCGTTCTCGTCGCTGCGCAGTCCGCGGCCGAGGATCGTCCTCACGCCAAGCACGTCGAACAGCTCGGCGGTGACGAGCTGCCCGATCACGAGTTCCGGGTCGCCATCGCCCGTGAAGGTGAACCCGGTCCCCGTGTGTCCCGCCATCGACTCGAAGGATCGCGTACGCTCGCGGAAGTCGACGAAGTCGAGCGGCGTCATGCGAATTCGCCCGACCGACGGATCGGCGCGGACCTGGCTCGCGATGAACAACCGGTCCGCGTCGCCGTAACCCAGCGGCCGGATGAGCACGGCGTTCACGACGCTGAAGATTGCTGTCGTCGCCCCGATGCCGAGGGCCAGCGTCAACACCGAGACGGCGGCGAATCCGCGGTTCGTCAGGAGGGTGCGGAGCGCGAAGCGCAGATCCTGTAGGGCGGTGTCCATGGAGAGCGACCTCCGTGATGAGGCGATGCACCGGGCGTGGCGGTCCGGGTCGACGAACACATGACCCAAGGGAAGGATCGGGCCAGATCGCGTGCACAGCCCAAGCGCGGCGCAGACAACGCTTTACGATCGGCGCCGGGACGGCGAGGCGAGGCGATAGTCGCGTCCGCGGAATCGGCGCGTCCCATGCGCGGACACGCCACGTGCACCGGCCAACGGCATTGGTCGCAGGGCACGCCTTCGCGCGTGGACTGGAAGATCAGCGGGCCCGTCGGCGGAGAAATACGCGGCGTTCTCGCCGCCGTCGGTGAGCTGCGTATGTGCGCTCCAGGCCCGGACGGGCGGATCGCCTTGCCCGCCCCCAGGCGCCGATCCATCTTGGCGCGCATGGACGAGATTCAAACCCTGAGAGAGGCAGTGCAGTGCTCTCCCCACAACATTCCGCTCAGGCGGCACCTGGGCGAGACGCTCCTCAAGCGCGGCCTCGCTGCCGATGCCGAACAGGAGTATCGTGACGCACTGGCCATCGCGCCCGATGATCCCGAGCTGAAGCTCGGTCTCGCCCGAGCGTTCTTCAATCAGGGCAAAGCCAGCCACGCCCTCGTCATCGTCGAGGACCTGACGAAGAACCACGACGCCCCGCCCCGTGCCTACGTGCTCCACGCGAAGCTCTTGGCCGGGCTGGGGGACGTCGAGCGTGCGATAAGCCAATACCGCCGAGGCGTCGGGAAGGACCCTGCCGCGGCCGATCCGGAGTTCTCGGCGCGTCTCGGTATCGACGCCGACGACACGAGCGAGACAGTCGACGGGAAGGTACGAGCGGCATGGGAGGGCGACGACTCGCCGTCCCCGATTGAAGTGGAGCGCCCGACCGTACGCTTCGACGACGTGGGCGGCATGGAGTCGATCAAGGAAGAGATCCGCCTCAAGATCATCCATCCGCTTCAGCATCCGGAGCTCTACCGTGTATACGGGAAGGCGATCGGTGGAGGAATACTGCTGTACGGCCCTCCCGGCTGCGGAAAGACCCACCTGGCGCGCGCCACCGCGGGAGAAATTCGCGCCGGTTTCATCGCCGTGGGCATCAGCGACGTGCTAGACATGTGGATCGGCAACAGCGAGCGAAACCTCCACGAGCTGTTCGAGCAGGCGCGACGCAACCGGCCCTGTGTCCTGTTCTTCGACGAGGTGGATGCGCTTGGCGCGAGCCGAGCCGACATGCGGCAGCATGCCGGCCGGATGCTCATCAATCAATTCCTGTCTGAGATGGACGGAGTCCAGGCGTCCAACGAGGGGGTTCTGATCCTTGCCGCCACCAATGCGCCGTGGCACCTGGATTCGGCGTTCCGCCGCCCGGGCCGTTTCGATCGCATCCTGTTCGTCCCGCCGCCGGACGCCGCTGCGCGCACGGCGATCCTCCGCCTTCACCTGCGCGGCAAGCCGGTGGACGACATCGATGTCGACCATCTTGGCAAGAAGGCCGAGGCGTTCTCGGGTGCGGACCTGCGGGCCGTGGTGGACGTGGCGGTGGAAGCAAAACTGCGCCAGGCGATGAAGTCCGGGGTGGCGCAACCGATCAGGACGAAGGATCTCGCGACTGCCATGGCGTCGCAGAAGGCAACGACCCGTGAATGGTTCGCGACCGCGCGGAACTACGCCCTTTATTCCAACCAGGGCGGGATCTACGACGACATTCTTGCATACCTGAAGCTCAAGTGACCATCGCGCGGGGCCTTCTACTGTATCAGCAGGCCCGCTACGAGATGGCGGAGACGGAGCTGCGCCAGGCACTCGGCGCGGAGCCCGGTGATGCGTACGCTCATGCGCTGCTCGCGCTCTGCCTGATCGAACGCAAGCAGCTCGAGGAAGCGACCGAAGAGGCACGGAACGCGATCCATCTCGCGCCTGACATGCCGTTCGCGCACTACGCGCTGGCCAAGGTCTGGTACGCACGCGACCACTACGACGCAGCTCGGAACGCCATCGAGGAAGCCATCCGGCTGGATCCCGAGGATCCCGACTATCGTTTCCTGCTCGGGGCAATCCATTTCGACGAGGGTCGGTTCGAGGACGCGTTGCGCGCTGCGGACGACGGGCTGGCCGTCGACCCCGAGCACGACGCCTGTACCAATCTCCGGGTGATGGCTCTTGTGAAGCGGGGCCGCACGCGCGAGGCCGTCGACGTCACGGAGGCTGCGCTGGCCCGGAATCCGGAGAACAGCGCGACGCACGCCAACCGCGGCTGGACGCTGCTGGAACAGGGAAAAGCGGACCAGGCGCTGGGACACTTTCGCGAGTCGCTGCGGCTCGATCCCGACAACGAGTGGGCGCGTGCCGGGATCGTGGAAGCGCTCAAGGCGCGCAACCCGGTCTACGCGGTGATGCTGCGCTACTTCCTATGGATGTCGAAGCTCAGCCCTCGAGCACGATGGGGAGTGATTCTCGGTGGGTACGTCGCCAACAGGATGCTGTCGCAGGCCGCGCGAGGGAACCCCGATCTCGCGCCGTGGCTCCTGCCGGTGAGGGTTCTGTACGTGGCGTTCGTGCTTCTGACCTGGATCGCGGACCCGCTGTTCAACCTGCTGCTGCGCCTGAATCGCTTCGGGCGACTCGCGCTCTCGCGCGAGCAGATCGTGGAGTCGAACTGGATCGGATCCGCGATGCTCCTGGCGCTGCTGTCGCTCGGCGCGTGCGCTGTGTGGGGGTTCGACAGCCCGTTCCTTTTCTCCGCGATGGTGTTCGGCTTCCTCGTCATTCCCCTGGCCGGGACGCTGAAGACCTCGGCGGGGAAGCCGCGAACCACGATGTGGATCTACACCGGCGTGCTTGCGACGCTCGGGTTGGCGTCGCTGGTCACGGCGTTCAGGTCAGGGGCGGAGATCGGCGCGGGTGGAGGTGCGTTCTTCGGCATGTTCCTTCTCGGGGTGATCGCTGCGCCGTGGGTGGCGAACTACATGATCATGCGGCGCCGCCCGAGGCGGTGAACGACAGGAAGCGGAGCACACGGTTTCCGTCGATGATCACTTGCACCCTCGCCGAGAGCCCCGCAAGCAGGGAGGCTTCGCCGGCGCTGCCCGCGCCGAGAATCAGGATCGCCTCATGCCCGTGGCAAGCCGCGGCGCCATGCCGCGGCGCGCCGTTCCATCTCGCGAATGAAGCCCGTCTTGCCGTCGCTATAAGCGAGCGCGTCACCGCCGGAGCGCGCGGCAAGATCCAATTTCAGGGCCTCGTACTCCTTCGCTTCGGCGGGGTGCGCGCGCAGGTAATCGCGAAAACCCAGATGCCGCTCGACCTCCGCCGAGCCGATCGCGAAGGCGTGGAGCTGGTGCGTACGGACGCCCGCCACGGAGTCCTTTCGGAAGTAGCGACGCCCGGGAATTCCGAACTCTCCCATCGCCTCGTAGCGAAGCGGTTCGAGGTAGCGGGCTGCGTGGTCGAGCGCCTCGATGCTCGTCACGACAGCCAGCATGTCTATAATGGGTTTGGCCGCAATCCCGGGAATCGCGGTGCTACCGATGTGGTTCAACTCGACCAGGAGGCTTCCAAGCGCCGCGCTCACGACTGATGCTTCATCGGCAAACCTCGCCGCCCATGAGGCGTCATGGGCGGCGAGGACAATCGCCCCCGCCGGCCGGGCACGGTGTTCAGGGTCGGTCATGCGAGGAACATGTCCAGCGACGACATGGTGAGCCATCACGTGCAGTCGGCGTAATACAGATCTACACCACACTGTCGGCACCTGAACCAGTAGATCGCGGGCTGCCCACCCGGCTTATGATCCTCCAGAATGCGCTCCCAGCTGAAATCGCGGGGCAGATCGGCGAGAATCGACGACCGAGCGTCGGCGGTCACATTCCGGGGCTGATCTCGCGGTAGATCGCCGTGGAACTCATAGGCGTAGCCGCAGTGGCACAACCAACGGTCACCTTGCCACGACATGAACCCCGGCGTTCGGCGGATCACCTCGTCTATCACAGCCTGCCCGACATTGTTCTTCTGCAACTCATGCGGGTTCACGAATTCGGCGTCGAATCGCTCGGCCGCGCTCCCGTCGGATATGCACCAGGGACATAGTGCCGATTCGAGCTCCTCCTCGGCGCATGGAGAGCCCGAGTAGACGAAGCCTCGAGCGTGCCCACAACAGAGGCAGGTCGCGTCGCTTCGTACCAGGTAACCCGCGGCGACGGGGTCAGGATGATATCGGAAATGTGGTAGTGGTTCCAAATTCGAGTTTGAGTCCGTATTCACGCGGGAACCAGTTCCTTGTGAGTCAGCCGCCTCTGCCTATCCTGCAAGCTCATTGCGCCTGCGTTCCGCCACGGCCACGTGATGCACGTTGTGCAGAAGCGTGAATTGCGCCATCTCGCGCACCGTGAGCTTGCCCAGGATCGGATGGGGCAGCCGGTAATGGTCGAGCGCAGGGTCCGGCCACGACGCGATTCTCGTCGCGAACGCTTCGACCACCTCGGCGTGCTGCGCCATAATGCGCGCGCGGCTCCGATCCGTCGCTTCTGATGACG
>JBGTMW010000664.1:0-8642 GCA_041743365.1 Gemmatimonadaceae bacterium | reverse complement strand
CCGCAACGCGGTCGATGCTCACGGGGCGCAATTCGGCCAGGGCGGCTTCGAGCGTCCGCGCAGTGCGGCTCTCGGCGAACGACAGCTCGGGATGCCGGTGGATATCGCGGCGCAGGGCGACCAGCTTCCGGAGCAGGGGTGGCGGGAAGAGCGCCTCCACTGCGGGAGGCAGGTCGAGGTCGCCCGAGGGGATTGGCTCCGGCACAGCGTCGCGTTCGGGCATTACTCGCTCCTGCCTTCAGGATGTCCGATCGGGCGCGAGAGAAGCTCCCGTCCCCCGTCGTTCACGATCCGACGACAGGACTACGCGACAGTATCGTCGTCTCCGCATCCTTTGCGCAAGCCGAGGTAGTCGCAGCTGGACGTCTTGCCACCGTGTGCGCAGGGCGAGGTGCCAGCACCCGGACGTCTTGCCACCGTGTGGATGATCAGCGAGCATCCTGCATGACCCCTACGGCAGCCGGGGCCGACCGCAGCGCGATGTCGTCGCCGGCCATCGTCATCCGGCAGCTCGGGACGCTGACCGAGTACGAGCAGTGCCGTGCTCTCCAGGAGGAGACGTGGGGCGCCGGCTTCCGCGAGCTCGTCCCCGCGACGATCCTCCTCGTCTCGCAGAAGCTCGGCGGCGTCTGCGCCGGTGCCTTCGACCTCGAAGGGCGAATGCTCGGATTCGTCTTCGGCATGACCGGAGTGCGCGACGGCAGGCTCGCCCACTGGTCCGACATGCTCGCAGTGATTCCCGAAGCGCGCGGATCGCATCTCGGCGAGCGGCTCAAGGATTACCAGCGCGAGCTCGTCCGCGAAGCTGGAGTCGAGACGATGTACTGGACGTACGACCCGCTCGTCGCGCGCAACGCCCACCTGAACATCAATCGCCTGGGCACGAGCGTCGTCGAGTACGTCACGAACATGTATGGAGCGGGCACGGGGAGCCCGCTGCACGGCTCGCTTCCCACCGATCGATTCATCGTTGCCTGGGACCTGACACGCGGCATCGCGGGCCGTCCTGAACCAACGCGGCCGGGGACCCTGATCAATCCGCCCCTGCACGATGGCGAGCCGGCGGTCGATGGACTCCCCGACGCGCCGGTCGTTCGGATCGCCGTGCCGCGTGACATCGACGCCGAGCCTGCGGAGCGGCGCGCGTCCTGGCGCGCCGTTATGCGCGAGGCGATGACCCATTACCTGGCGCGCGGTTACGAGATCGTCGGTTTCCGCCGCGGCACCATCACCGACCTCCCATACTATGAGCTCGCTCCTCGACACGAGTAGTCCACTGGCCGGCACCGCCGTCCACATCGTCCGGATGACGCTGCGCGAGATACGGCTGCCTCTCCGTGAGCCATTCCGGATATCGAGCGGGGTCGTGGCCGAGCGACGCATATCGCTGCTGGAGCTGCTGGATGCCGATGGGGTGACGGCCTGGAGCGAGTGCGTCGCAATGGAGCAGCCGAACTACAGCCCCGAGACGATAGACACCGCGTGGCACGCGATCACCGAGTGGATCGCGCCACGCGTGCTGAACAGGTCGTTCGACCATCCGCGCGACATTCTTTCACTCCTCGAGCACGACATCCGCGGCCACCTGATGGCGAAGGCGGCGGTGGAGATGGGAATGTGGGTCATCGCCGCCGAGAGAATGCGGGTGCCGCTGGCCCGACTGCTTGGGGGCACGCGAACGGAGATCGCGACGGGGATCTCGCTGGGTATCCAGAGCTCGCCGGCCGCGCTCGTCGCGAAGGCACGCGACGCCATCGCCCTGGGCTACCGAAAGGTGAAGATCAAGATCCAGCCTGGTGCGGACATCGAGTACGTGAGCGCCGTGCGCAGCACACTCGGTGCAGCGGCTCCCCTCATGGCCGATGCGAACAACGCATACACGCTCGCCGATGCGGATCACCTGGCTCAGCTCGACGAGCTGGACCTCATGATGATCGAGCAGCCCCTCGCGTGGGACGACCTGCTCCAGCATGCAAAGCTTCAGGATTGCCTCACGACGCCGATCTGCCTCGACGAGTCCATCACGTCGCTCGACCGCGCCCGCGACATGGTCGCGCTTCGGAGCGGCCGTATCGTGAACATCAAGCCCGGGCGCGTTGGCGGGTTCGGTGAATCCATCGCCATTCACGACTTCTGCCGCGACAACGGCATCCCGGTCTGGTGCGGCGGCATGCTCGAGAGCGGCGTGGGCCGCGCGTGCAATGTCGCGCTCGCATCGCTCCCGAATTTCACAAAGCCGGGTGATCTCAGCCCGAGTGCGCGCTACTGGGAGCGCGACATCGTCACGCCCGAATGGACGATGAGCGCGGAGGGGATGGTGCGGGTGCCGCTCGACCGGCCGGGGCTGGGTGTGGATGTCGATCGCGATCGCGTCGAGAATCTCACGGTGCGGAAGGCGGTGCTGGGCGGGGACTGATGTTTTGTCTCGCGTCGCGGCGACATGGATCATCGCGGCGACTACGGTCGGACGCGGCGACTACATGCGTGATCACGCGTTCGGGTGGCCATGACCTCGCGCGGCTTGACCGCGACGCAGGGCTGATACATATTGGTTGGCACCAAGCGACATACGATTGATGCATATTGCTCCCGGTGCCAATCCCATGCGCACGACGATCAATCTGGACGACGAGCTGATCGCTGAGGCACAGCGCCTCACTGGCGTGAAAGAGCGGACGGCCCTGATTCACGAGGGGCTTCGTGCCCTTATCGCGCGCGAGAGCGCAAGGCGGCTGGCGCGCCTGGGCGGAAGTGAGCCCGGCCTCGTGCGACCGCCGCGGCGCCGCGTCGCGGAAGGTTGATCCTGGTCGACACATCCGTCTGGGTCGATCACCTGCGCGCCGGCGAGCCTCGGCTCATCGGCGCGCTGGAGACCGGGTTGGTATGCATCCACCCCTTCGTGATTGGCGAGCTGGCGTGTGGCAATCTGCGGAATCGGCGCGCGGTGCTGAATCTGCTCGCCGAGCTCCCCACCGTTCCGGTGGCGAGCGATGCCGAGGCCCTGGAGTTCATCGAGCGCCGACGCCTCTCGGGACGTGGCATCGGCTACTTCGATGTGCACCTTCTGGCCTCGACGGCGTTGGCGGTCACCGCGCGCCTCTGGACCCACGACAAGCGCCTCTCTGTGGCGGCCGCCGAGCTCGATCTGTCCCTCGATTAGCGGCGGTCGGACGCCTTCTTCCGCCGAGCCCCGCGTACAACGGCTTCGATTCCCGCAACGCGCGCGAGCTCCTTGTGGATGCGCGCGACACGCTCGACCTGACCCTTTGCCGGGAAGCGTTCGTAGAAACCGTCCGGACGAAATGAACGCACGATCTCGGACCAGGGAGACAAACGGTTCTCCCAGCGCTTCACGCGCCCCTCGACCGGCTCGGCGTCCGCGGCCGCGAGATCGGCGCAGACTCGAATCATTGCCTTGATGGTGACTGAGCTGGTAACGAAGTAGCCGTCGCTCCCCCACGCCTCGTCCCACACCTTCTGCGCAGCCTTGAAGAAATCTCGCACGACGCCATAGAAACGCTCCGCGTGCCGGGCGTCTGTTCCCGCGCGCTCGATGCGCTTCCAGTCGGCGGTTACCCACCGATGGATCTCGTTGAACAGCTCGGCCTGGAGGATCCACTTCTCCTTCCGGCTGCGGCCGCCCAGGCGGTTGATGCGGTAGCGAAGCGGACTGTCGCTCTCGCGGTAGAGTTGCTCGACGACGCGCGCGGCGAACTTCTTGTCCGGCGACGCCCAGGACACCTTCTCGTAGAGGTCGACGAGGTGACTCTTGTTGATGCGCGTCGGCGTCGAGTTGATGATCACGAACATCTCGCTCGCGAAGTCCTCGCTCTTGCCGTCGAAGATGACGCAGGGAACGTGGATCGACCCGGCTTCATCGGGCCGGTCTCCCCTGTAGAAGCGGAGTGCAGCGAGGCGGTGCTGACCGTCGATGATGAGATACTTGCCGCGCGGCTCCTGGAGGTCGCCGACGTTCTCGAAGCGGCCCACCGGCTCGAAGGCGAGGCGCTCGCTGGTGAAGAGTAGAATGGCGCCGGGGATCGGCGGCTGGCTGACGGCTGTCTCGTAGAAGTTCTTGATGGCGCGGACCTTCGCCTTGGAGAGCTGCCGCTGGAACGCCGCATCGGATCGCTCGACGCGAGCGATGAACCCCGCTATTTCGTCGCCTTCCGGAGCCGGCTCGGGCGCGATCTGCTCGCCGTCACCATGGTAGCGGCTGATGAACCGGACCTTGTCGAGGAGGTCGTCGGCCGGATACGCGACGAAATAGTAGACGCTGTCCTTCTGCCGAACCTGGGTTGCGAGCATGTGGGTACCTGAGCGAAGTTCCGCCGAAGTTGGCGGAGGGGGACGGAGGAGGCAACCCGGATTCGGTCACATCAGAGTCAGTCGGGCACCACACCCAGCGCGCGCGCCGCATTGATTCGTCCCCGTCCGTAGAACGGATCCATCCCGGGCTCGCCAAGGTCGTCGGCCGACTCGAGGATTCGCGCACGAATCTCGGCCGGGCTATCGTGGCCGATCTGCGCCACGAGGAGCGCCGCGAGTCCCGCGACGTGCGGAGCGGCCCAACTGGTTCCAAACGACTGGGCCAGCGTCATGCCGCGCGCGCAGGCCGGCAATGATGTCGCCGTGGGTGTGGTGGTGCACGGCGCCCATACCGCACCGCTTCCATTTCGCGCGCGTGGAGTCGCAAGGTAGGCTCGCGCTGTTCGCGCCGCGGCGCGCACCTCCAGTGTCAGCAGCGCGTCCGCGGCGCGGGAAGGCACTCTTGCAATCCTCCGGGAACCCCCGGGGGATGGTCGTCAGGCTCCTCTTTCACCGACGCGCGAGCATCGCGAAACGAAGGAAGTAGGCGCGGAGGGTGCGCGAGGCATCCGTTGATATCGTCGGGTCAAAGAAGAGTCGGCAGAACTCCTCCCGCGCCCGAAGAATCTCGCGAAGCCGATGACCCCGCCAGCGCGGGTCGGCGGCGGTCAGGTCGAACAGCTCGAGGGCGCGCGCGAGGGCACGGTCGAATCGATCGTGGCGGTTCGTTTCCCATGCCGAGATGGCGCGGTCGACCTCGCTCCCGACGTTGGCGAGCTGCTCCGAGAGGGTGAAGGTCCGCCAGCGCCCTGCGGCGAGGGACGCGTGGCTCGGCGCCGGCGACGTCACGGCTCCACCAGCTTCGCTGACGACGCGACGAATGGCATCTCGAAGTCGCTCATCATCGACCACGCCCTTGACCATGTCGCCGAACTGCGCCTCGGCGAGCGAGGCGATCCGCGCGCGATTCACAGGTACGCGCAGAATCTCGACCGTCACGTGGCGACTGGAAGCAACAACGCAACAGGCAGCGACTCCAGTATCACACCGACGGGCAGACCGTCCCCGTTCCCCGACGCGTCGATCTTCCGGCCGCTGAACGCGCACACCCACCGCCGTTCCCCGAGCTCACGCGGCAGGACGAGAGCAGTCTCTCCCCACACCTCATTGCCGACGGGGGCGTTCCACCCCCCCACCAGACTCGCGGACAGCCGAGGCACGAGCGTGATGGCGGCGGCATCGCCGTTGGTACGCGCAAAGGCGATCACATGCTCCGCACCGGCGCCCGATGCCTCCAGAGGAACGTATGCGCCCTCCGAAAACAGCTCGCTCTGTTCGCGCCGGGCATGGAGAACGGAGCGGACGACGTGGGTCTTCACCCGCCCGTTCTCGGGCGAGGCGACCATCGCCGCGAGATGATCAGGCTCCTCCTGGCCCATGAGATCGAGCTCCTCGAGCATCCGGCGCCGCGCATCGTAATCCACAGGCCTGCGGTTGTCGGGATCGACGAGCGAGAAGCCCCACTGCTCATCGCCCTGGTAGATGTCCGGTACCCCCGGCACGGTGAGGTGCAGGACTGTCCGCGAAAGCGCGTTCCACAGCCCGGGGCGCGACAGGCGCGCGGCGAGTGCGGCGAAGTCGCTGATGAAGGTCGGCGAGCGGAAGAGCACCGTGTGGATGAACTTCTTCAGCGCGGCCTCGAACTCCTCGTCGGGATCGGTCCAGCTCGTGCGGGACTTGCCCTCCTTCACCGCCTTGAGCATGTAGGCCTCGAGCCGCTCGTGAAGGCCGTCCATGATTTCCGGCACCGGGAGCTCGCCGTTCGCCAGGCCGATGGGCCACACGCCCAGGAGTGCCTGATAGAACAGGTACTCCGTGTTCGGATCAGGCGCGAACCGCCGACCCACCGATATTCGATGGCCGCGGTTGAGCATCCTCCAGCGGCGGATGCTGCGCATCCACTGATCGGGCATCTCCGCCAGGACGTCGAGCCGCGCGCGGACATCGGCGCTCCGCTTCGTGTCGTGCGTGTTGGTGCACACCAGGTTGAGCGGCCAGCTCGTCGCACGGATCGCGTTCGCATCGTGCAGCGTCCTCACCGCTGAGCCGAGCGGCCGATCGGGGGCGCCACCCACCTCGTTGCGCGACACCAGCGGGACGTAGATGTAGAGCGCGGTGTCCTCGACGCCCTTGGCCGTCGCCGGACCGCTCGTCTGCTGGAACCGGCGGATGAACGCCGATCGCGCCTCATGCTCATCCGGGTCGTCCGGCATCGCGCCCGGACGCATCACCTCCGCGAGCAGCTCGAGCGCATCGGGCGACGCGCGGCCGCGCTCGCGGGCGAGGGAGAAAGCGCGGTCGAGAACAGCGGAGTCCGCATCGGTGCAATGACCCTCGCCATCCAGATAGGTCCGATATACCGGCATGCACGCGGTGAGCTCGACGATCGCCTCCTCGAGGATCGCCGCATCCGGCTCGGCCTCCTCGTGGCCGCGACCGGCGCCGCCATGCGTCGCCATGCGTGTCGCGCCCTTCGATATCGGAAGCAGTAGACGCGTGAGGCGCGCGATGTCTGGATTGAGGGCGCCGCGAAGGATGCGCAGCTTTCCCTCGATCGCCACCTGCTCGAAGGTCAGTTCTGCGCCCGATGGGCGCAGAAGCTTTCGGTAGCCATCCTCGATGCTCGCGAAGCCATCGGCCTCGATGAACGCGGATTCGAGGTCGTTCAGTATCTCGTAGCCGGTGGTTCCCTGAACGGGCCACTGCTCGCGCAGCTGCTCGCCGGGCGAGAGAATCTTCTCCACGAAGATCGGGAAGTCCGCTCCGCGACGATTCGTCACTTCCGCACGGAGCCGGTCGAGGTACCCCTGCGGGTCGAGGAGTCCATCGATGTGATCGATGCGGAGGCCGTCGAGACTCCCGTCCGCCACCAGTTCGAGGATTCGCGCGTGAGTCTCGACGAAGACGCGCGGATCCTCCATCCGAAGCGCGACGAGGTCGTTGATGTCGAAGAAGCGCCGGTAGTTGATGTCCTTCGACGCCCTGCGCCAGGAGACGAGGCTGTAGTGCTGCCTGTCGAGAATGCCGCGTATCCGACCCACGGGCTCCGCGCCCTTCCCCGCGATCTCCCCGTCGTCGATTTCGGCGAGTGTCTCCGGCGAAAGCGGGAAGCTGTTGTCGAAGTACCTCACGCGAGGGTCGCCACCGCCGTCGCCGCGGCCGATGGAGAGCTCGCCACGCTCGATCACGGCATCCAGCTCGTCGCCCAGGACCGGGAGAAGCACGCGCCCGTTCAGCGCCGGGTCGGGGACGTCCCAGTCGACGTCGAACCAGTGCGCGTAGCGCGCCTTCCGTCCGTTGGCGAGCATGTCCTCCCAGTAGGGATTGCTGCTTCCGGTGCCCATGTGGTTCGGCACGATGTCGAGCAGGTAGCCCATGTCGTGCTCGTGAAGAGTCCGTACGAGCGCACGGAGCGCATCCTCGCCACCGATCTCCGGATTTATCGCCTTCGGATCCGTGACGTCGTAGCCATGCGTGCTGCCGGGGCGCGCGGTCAGTATCGGCGAGGTATACACGTGGGAGACGCCCAGCTCCGCGAGATAGGGAACGATCGCTCGCACGTTGGCCAGCGTGAAATCCTTGTGAACCTGGAGCCTGTATGTCGCGCGCAGCGGACGGACTGTCGGGGAAATCATGAGCCACCTCTACGCCCGGCACAGCCGAGCACTTCGCTGATTGTGGTATCGGCCCGCAGCTCCTCGATGGGCATGCGCAGCCTTCGCGTCCAGCTCGAGAAGTCATCGGGACCGATTCCCGGCAGGTTCACCGGGTTTCGTTCGGCGACGATGTCATCGATCGATACGCCGACGAGCGCCGCCGGCGTCATGCAGAGAAAGTCGTGCACCGCGCGGCGGAGCTCCGTGCCGGAGCCCGGCTCGCGCGGCGCGGGCAGCATCCCTTCCGCGGCCAGGCGACGCAGAAGCGCGATCTTTTCACGGGCACGCTCGGCGCGCGCCTTCTTCACCTCCCGATCCGCCTCGCCCTTCGCCCTGGAGCCGAGCTGGCCGGCGTCGTTGCGGAGCTCGATGTCGAGACCGTCCCACCACCCCGCCAGTGTCGGCATGTCGTGTGTGTTCGCCGTGGCCAGGGACATTTCCGAATACGACTTCGAAGGCTTGAAGCCGCCGTTCGACGTGCGCTCGAAGTAGAGAACCTTCGAGGACAGCATGTTTCGCTCCTTCAATGCAGGCGGAACGTCGGGCGGTACGGTGCCGAGATCCTCGCCCACGACCAGGGCTCCCGAGCGCGTGGCCTCGAGCGCGAGGATTCCGAGC
>JBGTMW010000663.1:0-5160 GCA_041743365.1 Gemmatimonadaceae bacterium | reverse complement strand
ACGCCGAAGCGGTCGCAGGTGTACTCACGCGCGCGCGAGAGGGCCGTCCCGAGGAAGGGAATCAGCGACGACGGAAGGAGAAGCCAGTGCCACGTGAGATGCCCCGCCTGAATGTGTCCGAGCTCGTGCGAGATGATCATGTCCCGCGCGGCCTCGTTGTCGCCGCACGCCTCGAGCAGGTCGGAATGGAGGACCACTATGTTCGCACCCAGGAACCGCGTCGCGAACGCGTTGAGCGAGCCTCCGGCCTGCATCACGAACGTCTCGGGAACGCGCATCATTCCCAGCTTCACCGCGAGCCGGGCCACGCGCTGGTGCAGCTCCGGGAACTGATCCGGCCCGAGCCGCACGGCGCTTCCCCGCACGTGAGCGATGAAGCCGAGGTGCAAAAGGAAGAAGATCAGGCCGAGGAACGCGGCGTAGATGATGCCGACGATCGATACGAATGCCAGGAGCCACAGCACGATCGAGACGATCAGTGAGATCGCGAAGAGCGGGCGCTCGCTGGGCCATCGCTCGACGACCACGGCTTCGACAGGCAGGGTTGAAACAGACATCCACGCTCCATGGGGAAGATTGCCACGAATGTGATGGGGCCACGGGGATGCCGCCAGACCTCAGGAGAGAATGGACGGCACGATCTCGGACGCCTTCCCGCGGAGCGAAACGTTGGCAACCCGCGTCAGCACCGTCTCCATCGGGTTCACTTCTATCACTTTTCCGCCCGTCGCACGGGTCGTCGACGCGATGCTCGCTGCGGGCTCGACGACGCCGCTCGTCCCGATCACCAGGCAGACGTCTGCCCGCCCCGCCCACTCGAACGCCTCTTCCAGCACCCCGGGCCCGAGCTGCTCCCCGAACCACACGACGTCGGGGCGGAGCAGCGCCCCGCACTCCTCGCACCGTGGCAGCGAAGCCAGGCTGGCGTGGTCCACGCCGGAGCGATTGTCGCGCTGGAAGGGACACATCGTGCAGCGGTCGCGAAAGATCGAGCCGTGGAGGTCGAGTGGCATCGCCGCATCGGGATCGGCGCCGCCCGCCGCCGACACGGCGGCAAGGGCGTGCAGTCCGTCCACGTTTTGCGTGACTATGCGAACGTTCGCCCTGGACAACGCGAACTTCGCCAGCGCGAGATGAGCAGCATTGGGGACGCACGCCGCGATGCGTTCGCGGCGCCAGCTGTACCATTCCCAGACGAGTCTCGGATCCCGCTCGAATGCCGCGGGGGTGGCAAGCTCCTCGGCGCGAAAGGATCGCCACAGACCTTCGGGTCCGCGAAATGTCGGGACCCCCGACTCGGCGCTGATCCCCGCGCCGGTCAGCACCACGACCGTCTCCGCCGCCGACATCATCGTCGATGCCTCGCGCATTCCGTCAGCCTCCCCGAGATGCTTCGTCCGCTACCCGGGTAGAATGGAGCAGCAACCGCCACCGCGGGAGTGGTCCGGGCCGTTGCTCAACCGCGACTGAACTGAAAGACCTCGTAGTGTCGATAGCTCAGGGTCCAGTCGTCGGCGAGGGACCAGATGGTTACGTCGTCGGATGCGGGATAGCAGAAGTCGTCCCAGCGCGCGACGAAGAAGCCCCAGTTGGTCGCGAGCGCCGTGTCCCGATCCCAGGACACGATTACCGGTGTGTCGCCGGAGGGTGGAAGCCCGCGCAGAGTCTCGCCGACGATCCCGGGCGGGTCGTCGCTGCGAAAGGTGAGATTGTCGCGACAGTTCACCCGGTGGCGCTCGCAAGCCACTTCGGCGATCGCCGCCGCCGCGAGGCCACTCAGCGGCCTCAGCTTCGCGATGGCCTCCGTCGCCGGGGAAGCATCGCGCTCACCGATGAACCGCCGACGCAACGGGAACTCCTCCAGCGGAACGATGTCCGCGGCATCGATCGCTTTCAGGATTCCGCGTTCCGCAGGCCGGGGGGCCCGGTGCCTTCCCCGGTCAGTCAGCTCTTCCTTCTCCGAGCTGGAGTACCTCCCTGGCGAGCGCGACGAGCCTGTTGACCCGCGCGAGCTGCTCGGCTTCGCTCAGGTGACGCACTCCGCTGGGCGCGCCCGCAACCGCCTCGAGATTCTCCCAGCCCAGCACGCGCCGGCGGCCGGGCCGTGCCATTGCAAGACGGACATCCAGCCACTCATCGCGCCGATCCCAGTCGATGCGCACCCTTACGCGCTCACGAGAATACTCCCGGCCTACCGCCTCGTGCTCACCGGTGTTGATCCAGTCAGCCGTGCGCCGGAATCCGTTGGGCAGCAGGAGCGAATCGAACGCGGTCCTTGCGGCGCGATGCACATCCGCGCTCACCGGCTCGTCGAGATCCATCGTGCCGGTCTCCCTGACGCGCGCCTCGTCATCCGAGCGGCGGCCCGGACGGTCGTCGCCTGTGGTGTCGTGCTGATCCTTCACCATGCGGGAATGAGGGAAGAGTGAAAGCCGAACCCGGATGCCACCCCAAAGGTGAACGAGGATGGGACGCGAGGGAAGGGAGGGCCGGGACGAACACCCACTCCGAAGTTGCGAGGGCGGTGCCCTGTGAGGTATTACTGGGGGAGCCCCGGCGGCCGTCGCACAGGAGGCACCATGGTCGAGTCGTTATCGCGATCGAACACCGAGCCCACGCTTGCGCAGATGCTTGCCCGCCGAGCCCGCCACTCCTCCGACGGACGGCTCGTCGCCGATGTGATCTTCGGATCGGCGTTCGCTACGGCAGCGATTCTCCTGCGTCCGGCCGGATGGTTCGTCGTCGTGAGTGGTGCGTGCTGCTTCGCCGCGTTCGGCGCGTGGGGGATCGCCGATCGAATCCTGGGCGAACAGGCGCAACCCGACCAGTGGACGCGAATGCTGCGCGCCGGCCGAGCGACGGCGGTGGTGATCGGTTCGGTCGCCGCGCTCGGGCTGATCTTCAGTCTATGGGGCCTGGCCCTCGGCACGTGGATCAGCTGAGCGGGCCGCGCCGGGCAGCCGCGCCGCATGATGTCGGGTGTGAACCGTGGACAATCGCAGGATTTGCTGGATGGTGAGCGGGCCGAAGTAGGGATGTCTCAACTCGCTTCGCGCGCCCTTCGCAGCGTCAGCCTGAAGCACGTTCGTGATTCCCCGAGCGGCGCGCTCCAGGCGCTCAGAGAGCTCCGCGCGCGGTGCCGTCCCCCCGAGAGGCCGAACCTCACGCGGCGCACGCGCGCGCGGGAAGCGTCCCGTGCGAAGAATGTACGGCAGCACGGTCCACCGAATGATCATCAGCCGCCACCCCCTGGCGATGACGCGCATCTCCGGCCCGCCGCGCAGCTGGTTCAGAAGGATCTCGCTCGACAGGACCACGTGCTCGACCTCCTCGGCCGGCGACCACTTTCCCTCGGCGCGCGGCTTCGACCATGCCCCGTCCGGGATTTCGGCAGCGCGTGCGCTGAACTCCCTCGCAGATTGCTGATAATCCGCCAGGAGCTTTTCCATCGCGCGGGTCTTCATCGAGTCGGGATCATTGCTCCCACGGTACGCCGCCCCCGGGCTCGCACCGGTACGACATCCCTTCGAGGCCACCACCTCCCGTGACCTCCCACGCGTCGAGCCGAGGATGCGGCACGGCGCGAATCGATGAGCCATCACTGAAGTGGAGCAGCAGGTCCCCGCGTCTTGTCGCGATGAGGAGGTCGACTCCGCGTCCAAGGAGCGAGAGCAGCGGCGCGAGCTGCTCGGGCTCGCCCGGATCGATGCTCCGCTCGATTCCGTCGGGCTCCGTGAAAATGAAGCGCGCTCCGAGACGAACTTCCGCGGACGCATCGAGCGTCCACGTCAGGAAACGGAAGCTGTGTGGGTCCACGGACAGCTGCGTCACGCGATGGGCGTGAAGTGTCCAGCGGTGCTCGTTCGGCGTCTCCGAGACCTCTGCGCTCATCACGGAGCCTACGCCTTCCCGCGCAGCTTCGCCACCCACCACCTCAGCCCCACGAAGAGAAAGCGCCAGTCGCGCAGGAACTCCGGCGGTTTCCCCTCGATGTAATGCCCGACGAACTGCAGGATCCACCCGATGACGAACATCGCCAGCGCGAATTGCCAGAGCCCGTCCACGAAGATGGCAACGAGGAAGAGGACGATGGATCCCGCAATCAGCGGAATGCCGATCGTGTGGCAGGCACGGTTGATGGGATGCTGGTGGCTGTGGCCGTATTCGGCGACCCACTGCTCGCTGGTCTTGCCGCCTGGCATGTTCTCTCCCTGCTGAGGTTCATGGGTGGAAGGGCGAGGTCGGCCACGGGGCGGCCTCGCCGGTCACGACGAGCTCCATCAGCGCGGCCGGTTGGGCGAACCCTCGGCGCTCGTACAGCGACCGGCTCTGCCGGGTAGGCCACAAGATCATCGTGTGCACTCCGCGCTCGCGACACCAGTCGATCGCCGCGTCGAGCAGCGCAGTTCCGACTCCGCGCCCACGCGCACCAGCGCGCACGTAGAAGTTGGTGACGTAGCCATTCTCCTCCGGCTCGGCGATGGGGTTCGGCATTTTCTCGATGAGTCCAATCCAGACAGTGCCAAGCGTGCCTCCGGCGTCCTCTGCAACCCACGCCCGCCACCGGCCTTCCGACGCGAGCCTGGATCTCATCCAGTCTGCGCAGCGCGCCACGAACTCCTCGGCATCCTCCTCGGGCGCGCCGAGCGACGCGCGAAACTCGTAGCGAAGCCGCGCGAAGGCGGCTGCATCGTCGCTGGTGCCCGCGCGCACCGCGAATGTCGCGGTCATCGGGACGCGGCGCCAGATCCGGGCTGCCGCTGAAGCCGCGTCAGCAACGCGTTCATCGCCTCGAGTGTGCGGAGCATCTCGAGATTCCGTCCGACCTCCGGGCTGCGCGAGGGATCGTTAGTCCCCGGCACGAGGCAGAGAGCGCGCGCGCCGATCGTGACGACCGTCGAATCGCCCGCAGACCGCGTAACCAGGAACATCTCGAGGCCCGGATGCTCCGGCCCGTGCCATGCCTCGCTCTCCGTCCCCGCCGGCCAAGCATGACTCGGCGCCGTGATCAACTCCCGCGGCGGGGCATTCTCCAGCACCGCGAAGCCGAGGCCGCGCAATACTGCCGCGCCGGCGGCGTAGAGCGGCTCCGGCGGCGAGGCGAAGGTGCCCGACATCATCGTTCCGGTCTCGTCATCGGGAGTCGCGCACGCCGGACGG
>JBGTMW010000662.1:0-18034 GCA_041743365.1 Gemmatimonadaceae bacterium | reverse complement strand
GACGCCCCTGAAGCCGTGGAAGGTGCCGAGCGTGTCGGCGCGGCCGGCGGCCCGCCAGCTGTCTGCGAAGCCGCCGGGTCCGGTGAGCGTCGAGTACACCGGATTGCTTCCGGCCGCGACGTTGAAGTCGCCGGCCAGGATCACTGGCAGTCCGGGATCGGTTCCCGCAAGCCGTTCCAGGATCAGTGCGGCGGCGCGCTCGCGCGAGTACTGCACCTCGTGATCGAAATGCGTGTTCACGAAAAGCAGCTCACGACCGCTCGCGCGCTCGCGGAGGCGCACCCAGGTCACCATGCGCGGATATGAGTTGCCCCATGTGCGAGAGCCCGGCAGCGCCGGAGTATCAGAGAGCCAGAAGTGGTCGTACTCGAGCGGCTCGAGCCGGTCACGGCGATAGAACACCGCCATGAATTCGCCGCGGCTCCCCCCGTCGCGTCCCAGTCCGATCCACCCATACCCGGGAAGGGCGCGCTCGAGATCGCGAAGCTGGTGATAGAGTCCCTCCTGGGTGCCGATGATGTCGGGACGCCAGCGCGTGATCACGTCGACCACCACGGGCAGACGGTCAGGCCAGAGGTCGGGGGGCCGCGTGTGCGCGTAGCGGAGGTTGAACGCCATGACGCTCAGTGCGTCCCGCGGCGGCGCGTCCTGCGGTGCCGCGGCCGACACCGCGGGAACGGCCGCGAGGAGAATGGCGAGGAAGGCGAAGCTCCGCATGTGGCTGAACTTTGCTCGCCTCGGGCCGCGGCGCCAGTATCGTGCGTGCGCCCTCGTCCTGCGGCAATGGAGCCCTGCCCTCGCGTCGCGTCCGTACTTTTATTCCATTTTCGACGGGTCGGACACGGTCCGAACAGAACGAGCGCCTCGGCCAGTCGATCGCCTACGCCCGCATGAATAGTGTAACGCCGCCCTGGTCGCGATAGGTCCGGTTCCGGGAGGCATCGTGGGCATTGTCGATTTGCCTCCTCCCCGAACGACTATCTGGCGAGGATGACATCAACCCATTTCGGAGGCTCCCATGAAATACCTGTGCCTGATCTACGAAAACGAGATGAGCTGGACGACCATGCCGAAGGAGCAGGGGGATGCGATTCTGGGCGAGTACTTCGCATTCACCGAGGGGATCCGGAAGAGCGGGCACCTGCTCGGTGGCGACGCGCTTCAGCCGACCCAGGCCGCGACCACCGTGCGCGTTCGCAACGGGAAGATCTCGACCACCGACGGGCCCTTCGCCGAGACCAAGGAGCAGCTCGGGGGCTACTACCTCATCGACGCACGTGATCTCAACGAGGCGATCGGCATCGCGGCGAAGATTCCGTCCGCGCGCCTCGGGTCGATCGAGGTGCGGCCGGTGATGGAATTCGATCAGTCGCCGCAGTAGCCGTTCGGGGTTTCAGGGATGCGTGACGACGCGACCGACATGCGAGAGCGGATCGACGCGATCTACCGCGCTGACTCGCGACGGGTGCTCGCCACGCTCATTCGCCTCCTCGGCGATTTCGATCTCGCCGAGGAGGCGCTGCAGGATGCGATGGTGGCCGCTCTCGAGCAGTGGCCGGTACAGGGCATTCCCGCCAACCCGCGTGCATGGCTCGTGTCAGCAGGACGCTTCCGGGCGGTGGACCGCCTCCGTCGGCGTGTGCGCTTCGATGCGACTGTCGCGGCTGTGGTCGCCGGCCTGGATGCTCGCGAGATGTCCGCGCATGCATCCGCGCTCGCGGAGGATGACGACGGCGTGGCCGATGACCGCCTGCGCCTCATCTTCACCTGCTGTCACCCTGCGCTAAGCCCTGACGCTCGGATTGCACTGACGCTGCGGGAGGTGTGCGGACTGACGACGGAGCAGGTGGCCTCCGCCTTTCTCACTCCGGTGCCGACGCTCGCGCAGCGCATTGTTAGGGCGAAGACGAAGATCCGCGATGCGCGCATCCCTTACGAGATACCTGAGCGTGCGGATCTTCCGGAGCGTCTCGACAGTGTTCTTCACGTGATCTACCTCGTGTTCAACGAAGGATACATGGCGTCATCGGGGGCATCGGTGACACGGCCCGAGCTCTCCGCCGAAGCGGTGAGGCTCGGCAGGATTCTCGTCGAGCTGTTGCCGGAGGCGGAGGCGCTGGGTCTGCTCGCGCTGATGCTGCTGCATGGCGCGCGCGACAGCGCGCGGGCATCGGACGCGGGTGAGATCCTGCTCCTCGAGGAGCAGGATCGGTCGCTCTGGGATGAGGCGAGGATCGCCGAAGGCGTTGCTCTTGTCGAGCGTGCACTGACCTCGCGCCGATTCGGACCATATACCATCCAGGCCGCGATCGCGGCGGTGCACGCCGAAGCCACCACGGCGGCGGAAACCGACTGGCGACAGATCGTCGGATTGTACGACGTCCTGCTGCGGGCGGCCCCTTCACCTGTCGTGGAGTTGAACCGTGCCGTCGCGGTGGCGATGCGCGACGGGCCGGCCAGCGGTCTCGAGCTGATCGACGACATTCTGCGCCGAGGTGAGCTCGACGACTATCGCCTGGCGCACGCCGCGAGAGGAGAGCTCTGCCGCCGGCTCGGGCGCCTCGATGATGCAATTCGCGCCTACGAGCGGGCGGCCAGCCTGGCGAGCCAGGAACCCGAGCAGCGGTTCATTGCCGGGCGCCTCGCAGCGCTGCGCGAAGGTCGACCACCATCGGATCCCGAGCCGCCGAAGTCCGCCGTTCCGCAGCACGTCGGGTAGGGCAAAGGATCTCCTGTCATGGGCACCTCTGATCGGGCACCGTTACCGGCCCCCCGGTCGCGCCCAGGCCTTCTTGACAGATCAGCCGACGGCGTGAAAACTATACGCGCCTCATGCAAACGTTTCCACCGCGCAGGGGCCGTCGGCTGAAAACGTTTCCAGTCAGGCTTCCCGATTTCGCGCCACCCGCCGGAAGACGCAACCGGCGTTGCACCACCCGACCCACCGACCCGTCCGTCACGGCTCCGAACACCCGCATGCAACAGGAGACCCCGCTCATGACCCGGTACCTGGTGGGACGCCGCGCTCGACGCGCGCTGCTGACGATCCCGCTCGCTCTCGCCCTCGAGCCCGCATCGTTTCCCGGTTCGCCCGCTGTCGCCGGAGCCCAGACCAGCACGGCGCGCATCACCGGGATCGTCACCGATGCGGCGGGCGCGCCTCTCTCCGATGTCACCGTCTCCGGGCGAAGCATCTCGACCAACGCGATGCGGCACGCGCGAACATCCGCCACCGGCTTTTACGCGCTGAGCGGACTGCAACCCGATGAGTACGAGCTCACGGCCCGGCGGATCGGCATGGCCGTCCAGGCGCGTCGCGTTCGCGTCATGATCGGGCAGTCACTCAACGTCGACCTCCGCCTCGCAGCGACCGCCGTGGAGCTGACGACGGTACAGATCTCGGCAGAGGCGACTGATGCGGAAGCGGAGCGCCGCTCGACCGAGGTCGCGACGAACATCACCCAGGAGCAGATCGAGAGCATTCCGCTCACCGACCGCAACTTCCTCTCGCTTGCGCTCCTGGCACCCGGCGTCCGCAACGACGGCGGCAGCATCACGAGCGGCGCCCAGAGCGCCAACAACATCAACGTCTTCGTCGATGGCGTGACGTTCAAGAGCGACATCCTCGTCGGCGGCGTCGTGGGACAGGATGCAAGCAAGGGCAATCCGTTCCCCCAGAACGCCGTTCAGGAGTTCCGCGTCATCACCCAGCAGTACAAGGCCGAATACCAGCGCGCCACGAGCGCGATCATCACGGCGACCACCAAGTCCGGAACCAACGAGTGGACGGGCGACGTCTTCGGGTATTTCCAGAACAGGTTCGGGATCGAGCGCGACTACTTCGGCGCTCTCCGCTGCGACTCGATTTCCAACGCCGGAGGGGCGTGCACACCGAAGCCGCGGCTCGACAAGTACCAGATCGGCGGCAGCGTCGGCGGACCGCTGATGCAGGACAAGCTGTTCCTGTTCGGCTCGTACGAGGGAAACCTCCAGACGCGCGCGGCGACCGTCACCATGGGGTCGCCGGCCAACCTGCCTCCGCAGAACATTATGGATTCGCTCCGCACCTTCGAGGGCACGTTCGAGTCACCGTTCCGGTCCCACCTCGGATTCGCGAAGCTGACGTACCTGCCCGCCGAGCGGCACCGGCTCGAGCTGAGCGGCAACATCCGGGACGAATACGACATCCGGAACTTCTCGGGCACGAACAGCTACGACAACGCCGAGCATTTCTTCAACAACGTCGACACGTACCAGCTCAGGCACCAGTATTTCCGCGGCAACGGCGTGAACGAGGCGAGCCTGAGCTGGCAGTCGTTCCGCTGGCACCCGATTCCGCTGTTCGAGGAGAAGGTGGGGGTCAACTATTCCGGGGTCCTGAAGATCGGCGGCCGCAGCACGATGCAGGACTTCGACCAGCGCCGGCTTGCGCTTCGCAACGACTACACGCACACCATTGCCGGGTGGGGCGGTGACCACGTGGTGAAGGCCGGCGTGAACCTCGACTTCCTCGACTACGACGTCATCCGGCCGTTGAACGGAAACCCGCAGTACACGTTCCAGGCGACGAACAACTGGGCGTTCCCATGGACGGCATCGGCCGGCTTTGGCGACCCGAACGTCGGTGCGAAGAATCAGCAGTTGGGTCTCTTCATCCAGGACGACTGGTCGCCGACTCGCCAGCTCAGCGTGAACCTCGGCATCCGCTGGGACTACGAGACCGACATGGTGAACAACGACTGGGTCACGCCGGACTCGATCCGCACCGCTGTCGAGACCTATCGGGCGACGCTCGCGTGCGACGGGTCGGATCCCAAGCGGGAGCAGCTCTGCGATGCTTCGGCCTACCTCTCGGACGGAGACGACCGGAAGCCGTTCCTCGGCGCTATCCAGCCGCGGGTCGGCCTGTCGTACGACCTCTTCGGGACGGGCCGCACGATCCTGTTCGGTGGCTACGGCATGTACTACGACCGCAATCGTTACGGCAATACCCTCGGCGAAAAGGCGAATCTCCAGTGGACGACGTACAGCTTCCAGTTCTCGACGGATGGCCTGCCGCGCGGCGGTCAGCCGACGACGATCTGGCAGGATCGCTATCTCACGCGAGCCGGGCTGCAGGAGATTCTCGCGAGCGGCAACGCGCCGGTTCCCGAGCTCTTCCTCACGAAGAACGACACGAAGCCGCCGATGGCGCACCAGTTCAGTGCGGGCGTGCGGCAGGCTTTCGGGGATTTCTCGGTGTCGGCGAGCTATACCGGCGTTCGCGGCTACAACAGCTTCACCTGGATCCGGGCGAACCGGAACGCCAACGGCAGCTGCTGCACCCAGTTCCCGAGCCCCACGGTTCGCAAGTTCTCCAACGTCTTCGTCTCGAGCGACGACGCACGCAACTGGTACGACGCGCTCTACCTCACGGCCGAGAAGCGCTTCACCGAGCAGTCGCGCTGGGGAGTGCAGCTTTCGTACACGCTCGGGAAGGCCGAGGAGGAGGCGGGCGCCGGCAATGTCTTCAGCGCGCTCAACGTCTTCACCGTCGATGACTTCGAGCGTTATCCCACGTCGAGCGATGAGCGTCACCACGTCACGACCAACTGGATCGTGGGACTCCCGTGGGCATTCAAGTTCAGCGGGATCATCGACCTCGGAACCGGCGACCCGTTGAACGCGACCTACGGATTCGGTCCGGGCACGAACAGCTGCACTCACGGCAACCAGGATTGCGTCGGCGGGAACGACTGGCCGGCGGGCAAGTCGCGCAACTGGTACCGGCCGGATGGCGACACGTTCCTGGGCATGGGCTGGTGGCGGTATCGCAACGTCGACGTTCGCCTCGAGAAGAGCTTCCGCACGGTCAGGGGCCAACAGGTGGGGTTGATCGGCGAGGTGTTCAACATCTTCAACTTCCGGAACTTCACCGGTTACAACCTCAATGTCGGCAATTTCAACAATACCGGGGGCATCACCCCGAATGCGAATTTCGGGACCCCGACAGGCGCGCTCAGTGACCTGACCCGCATGGGCGCGCAGCGCCGCGTGCAGGTCGGAATGAAATACAAGTTCTGATGCGGAACATCACCGCGCCCGGATCGCCGGGCGCGGCGCTGCGCGCCCGGGGACGTACAGCAGTCGAGCGGGGCGAATCCCATGTGCTCGTCCGCGGCTACGCCGCCGCCCGCCGTCGATTCGTCGTCGCAGCGGCGGTCGCAGCGACGTTCGGCTGCGCCGGCGCTGTCAGGACGCCGACATCGACCCCGGTTGTATCGCCCGCCGATGCGGCATTTCTGGATACGCTCGAGCGACGCACCTTCGACTGGTTCTGGGAGACGACGAATTCGCGCAACGGCCTGACGCCGGACCGCGCACCGGATCCGCCGTTCGCCAGCATCGCCTCGGTCGGGTTCGCGCTCACTGCGTATCCCATCGGTGTCGAGCGCGGATGGATATCACGCACCCAGGCGGCGGACCGGACGCTGGCGACGCTGCGCTTCTTCTGGAATGCACCACAGGGGTCCGACTCGACGGGCGTGACGGGGCGGTGGGGATTCTTCTATCATTTCCTGAACATGGAGACGGGGCTCCGACACGCGACGACGGAGCTGTCGACGATCGACACCGCCCTGCTCATCTGCGGTGTGCTCTTCGCACAGCAGTACTTCGACCGGGCCGATCCCGGCGAGCGGGAGATTCGTGCGCTCGCCGATTCGCTGTATCGGCGGGTCGAGTGGGCCCGCTTCCAGGTCCAGAACCCGCTCATCACCATGGCCTGGCGGCCGGAGCGCGGGATGGGTCCGGCGCGGTACCAGGGGTACGACGAGGCCATGCTCCTCTACGTGCTCGCCCTCGGCTCGCCGACGCACCCGGCCGATCCGGCGGCGTGGACGGCGTTCACCAGCACGTACGCCTGGGGGACGTTCTACGGACAGGAGCATGTGAACTTCGCGCCCCTCTTCGGCCACCAGTACTCGCACGTGTGGATCGACTTCCGCGGCATTCGGGATGCCTACATGCGGGAGAAGGGCATCGACTACTTCGAGAACTCGCGGCGCGCGACGATCTCCCAGCGAGCCTACGCCATCGACAATCCCGGGCGATGGCGGGACTACTCCGGCGATGTCTGGGGACTCACTGCGAGCGATGGACCGAAGGACACCACGATCACGATCGATGGCGAGCCGCGGCGCTTTCGTAACTACTGGGCACGCGGCGCTGCGCTCAACGATGTCCGAGATGATGGCACGATCGCCCCGACCGCGGCGGGCGGGTCGATCCCGTTCGCTCCCGACATCACGATCCCTGCCCTGCGCGCAATGCGGACGCGCTACGGCGATGACCTCTTCAACCGATACGGATTCATGGACGCCTTCAATCCCACCCTGCGCGATGCGTCCATTCAACCGCGGCGCGGCCGCATCGTCGCCGGCAAGGGCTGGTTCGATGACAATCAGCTCGGGATCGATCAGGGACCGATCGTCACGATGATCGCGAACCATCGCGATGGGTTCGTGTGGAACGTCATGAGGAAGAATCCATACATCGTGCGCGGGCTCTGTCGCGCCGGATTCGCGGGAGGATGGATCGCCGGGCAGTGCTGAGCTCACGCCGGCCTGCTTCACCATATCTCGCAATTGTGCGACAGGCTTCCGCCGCTGAATGCAGGCCGTGGAGATCCCAATGTGCAATTCGGCTCATCAGCGCCCGATGTTCCCAGGAGCGGCCGCCCTGGCTTGTGCCCTCGCCGTGTCGTCATGTGCCGAGAGCGATGGATCCGCTTCGCTTCACGTCGACAATCTGCCTGACCTCGCCTCCGTGGAAGCGGTCCGGATCGGGAGTGCGGACGATCCGGTCACCGGGTTATCGCGGATCCGGCGCGTCCGGCTTTCCGACAAGGGAGACGTTTACGTTCTCGAAGCTTCCGCCCGCGAGGTGCGTGTCGTCAGTTCCGAGGGAGAGCGGCTTCGCGTCATCGGTGGGCGTGGGCAGGGGCCCGGAGAGTCCACGGCCGCGGATGCGCGGGATGACAACAGTATGCAGCAGTCACGCAGACAAACTGTCGTGCGGGGCCGGTGATCGGGTGATCGCGGTTGCAGACGGGACCCTGTTGGAGATCGCCGTCGATCACAGCCGCTGATCTCGAACGGACGCGCGGTGGCGCACGGTCCATTGCCGGGTCCCCTCGCCGCGTGTCAGGCGGACGGCGACGATCTCCGTCGAAGCGTGGCCCACAGGTCCTCGCCATCCACGACGCGAACTCCGGAGAGGGGTTCAAGTGCAAGCGAGATCATCGCCTGGGCCAGCTGCCCACCAGTCATCGATCGATAGCGATCGCGCACGCGGCTCGCGCCGAGTAGCGCGGCGCCCGCCAGGATAGTGTTGACCACTCCCGATGCCATGCGCTCCAGCGGCCGTGGCTCCTCCCGATCGCGGCCGGTGATGAACGACGCGCGCACTATCAGGGCCGTCAGTCCGCTGTCGCGAATCTCGCGCTCGAGACGCCCACGAACACGGGTGTACTCGTTGCCGGCGGTCTCGTTCGCTCCGATCGCGGAGAGATAGATGAAGTGCGCCGGAGGAGCTGCGCGGCGCGTCGCCTCCAGCAGCATTGCGGTGAGCCCATGGTCGACGGAGGCGTAGCTCTCGGCTGGCAGGCCCTCGCGAGCGCGCGCCTTTGCGCGGGCACGGGTGATTCCGAGCAGCGCGAAGACGTGAGTCGGCCTCAGTCGCTCGAGTGTGTCCGACAGTGCGCCCGGCGCCCATGCGGTCGTGTCGGCGCTCGCACCCTCGACGCGAAAGCGCTCCTGCATCGCACTGAGCGAGGGTGAATCCGGGCGAACGTGAGCAGTGACAGTCGCCCCTCGCGCCGCGAGCCGAGCGACGACTTCGCGCCCGACGTATCCGGTGGCACCGGTCACGAACGCTCGCGTCTCCGTCAACGCGCCTCCGATGCGACGAGAGCGAATGCGCCATGCGCGCCGTTCATGGACGGGGCTCGACCAGGTCCCACCTGTTTCCGTAGAGGTCCCTGAAGACCACAACCTTGCCGTAGCCTTCCTCCCGCGGGGACTCGACGAAGTCCACTCCGCGCGCCGCCATCAATGCATGGTCGCGATCGAAGTCCTCGGTGTGGAGGAAGAGGAACACGCGTCCCCCGGTCTGGTTTCCGACGCGCGATTCCTGCTCAGGCGTTGCGGCGCGTGCCAGCAGCAGCGACGCGCCCCGATCCGAGCCCGGGGGTGCGACCCGCACGAACCGCTTCCCGCCATCGAGCGCCCTGTCCTCCACGACGACGAAGCCGAGCTTCCGGGAGAAGTAGGCAATCGCCTCGTCGTAGTCGCGAACGACGAGCGTCACGTGCGCCAGGCTTTGCATCATTACGTGTGGGCGAGGAGCATCTGGTTGAACCGGGACTTTCGCACGGCGTCGCGCGCGGCCACCCGCCAGCCCGAGCCGCGCTCCCGCCGCATTCGATCGAAGCGGCGGTCGCTGTCACGCGGCGGGGGGTGCGTTCCGAGTGACCAACGGAGTCAACGCTACGCGGCACTCGGGGCGTGCGCCAGAGTCACCGCAGCGAGGTCGGTCCGGCTCGACGGCGACATTTGACTGGCCGTACCCGCTTCAACCCGCCGCCAGGCGCACTGGCTGGTGAACCGCGACCGGCGAACCGTCGGCCAGGAGCGCGGAATCGGGCGCGCGTCGCAGGATCTCGCCAAACACGGACCCATACGTCAGCGCGAGATCTCCAACCAGGCTCGGAAGCGGGACGCGACGAATCCGCCAGGGCGCGTGCAACACATGGTATTCCACGGTCGTTCCATCGCGCTGGCGCGTGTATCCCCAGTAGTGCTCAGTGATGAACTCCTCGTGCGAGCCGGGCGCCGCCAGACTGGGTTCTCCGACCGGCCGCGCCTCGATCCGATTCCACTCCCGTCCAGTGCGCCAGCCACACTCGACACGATCCGGGTGCGCTGCGTCCGCGTCAGGCTCTACGTGATGCATCATCGGAACGGCAACATACGGCTCGTTGTACGCGAGCCGAGCCGTGATGGCGATCGCCGCTCGCGGGACGAGCTCGCGGATGAAGCATACGCCGCGTCGGACCTCCGCCCCCGCAGTGCGGCACACGTAGAATCGCAGATTGATCTCCTCGAAGGCGCGATGGAAGGGGATCGCGAGCCCGAGGACGCGGGTGTCGAGAAACAGAAAACCCACGAGGCTGACGTAGTGCGTTCCGTTCCATGTGTCGAGCGTGGTTCCGGCGGGAACGAGCGGGGCGAGCAGCCCCGGATCGACGCGCCAGTTCACCATGGCGAGATGCCGCCACTCGGCGGTGAGGAACGGCCGGTCTGAAGAGCCCTTCATCTGACTGCGGCGAGCATCGAGCTTACCATGCATCAAGCTTCTCCTCTGAACGATCCAACCCGCAACCATGAGAGGAATCATGGCCACGAAGATGACAATCAGCCCCTGCCTCTGGTTCGATGATCAGGCCGAAGAGGCGGCCCGATACTACACCGGGATCTTCCGGAACTCCCGGATCACGTCGATCAGCAGATATGGGAAGGCGGGATTCGAAGTGCACCATCGTCCTGCGGGATCGGTGATGGTCGTGGCTTTCGAGCTCGACGGGCAACCGTTCACCGCGCTCAACGGCGGGCCGATATTTACATTCAACGAGGCGATCTCGTTCCAGGTGAACTGCGACACGCAGGACGAGATCGACCACTACTGGGAGAAGCTCTCCGCTGGCGGTGACCCCGCGGCGCAGCAGTGCGGCTGGCTGAAGGACCGTTACGGAGTCTCGTGGCAGGTCAACCCTTCCATGATGGACGAGCTCGTGAAGGACGAGAAGTCGGCGGGCGCGCAGAGGGTCATGGAGGCGATGCTGAAGATGAAGAAGATGGACATCGCCGCGCTTCGCCGAGCGGCTGAGGGTAAGGGGTGATGCCCGCACGCGGCTGAGCCTGTCGAGCCTCTTGACGTCCTCGCCCGAAGGCTCCATCGTGGTTGCGGCGACTATCCGCGCCCAACCTCTCGAACTCCGCCCCAGCCGGAGTCCTGTGCGAGGCAAAGGGGGGCACACTCCCGGATTGGTATCGGCGGTCCTTTACGTCACCATGGCGTGCTGCTGGGGAGACTACCCGTGGTGCACCTAAAGGAGACTACGATGCCCCGCAACAAGGATCTCAAGCGCCTCGTGCGCGCTCGCATGACGAAGACGGGCGAAGCCTACACCGCCGCCCGCACCCAGGTGATGAAGAAGGCCCGGGCGAAAGCCAGGCCCGCCCCTGTAACCCCTCCCGTCGTCGCAGTCCAGCCCACGGACTACGCCTCGCTCGCCGGCACGCGCGATGAGCTGATCAAAGAGAAGACGGGATGCACATGGGAGCGCTGGGTCTACGCGCTCGACCGTCGTGGCGCAGGGAAGATGTCACACGGCGAAATCGCGGAGCTGGTGCGCACGAAGTACAAGGTCGATGGATGGTGGGCGCAGTCGGTGACCGTCGGATACGAGCGCATCAAGGGACGTCGTGCGCGCGGCCAGCGGCTCGATGGCAGCTAATCGCCAAGGGCAAGTCGAAGAGCGCGGTGGCTCTCGCGCACACGAAGCTCCCCGACCGCGAGGCGTCGGACCGCCTCAAGAAGTTCTGGGCGGAGCGCCTCGACGCACTCGGTGAAGTGCTGACGGACAGTTAGAGAGAGGCACGAAGGCGAACCCCCGGCCGCGACCGCCGCGGGGTTCGCCATCTCTCGAGATTATACGTCGCATCCCGCAGTCGGCCCGACCGCGCGCACGATCAACGGAACGGCGGCGCGGCGTGGACGATCCTGCCTCCGACCACGGTCATCAACACCTTCGCTTCCTTGAGCTCCGCCGCCGGAATCGCGAAGAGGTCGCGATCGATCACCACGAAGTCGGCGAGCTTCCCGGCCGAGAGCGATCCCTTGCTCGCCTCCTCACCCTCGGCCCAGGCGTTGTTGACCGTGTAGCTGCGCAGGCTCGTCTCGAGGTCCACGCGCTGCTCCGGAAACCAGCCGCCCTCCGGCTTGCCGTCGAGCGTCTGCCGCGTGACCGCCGCGTAGAGAATCGTCATCGGGTTCGCCGTGTACCAGCTCGCGTTGGTCCCCGGCCAATCCGATCCGAACAGCAGCGGCACCCCCGCGTCGTGAAATGTGCGGAAGGCATACGCCCATCGCGAACGCTCGCCGATCCGCTCCTCCATCCATCGCATGTCGTCGATTGCGTGATACGGCTGCACCTCGGCGATGATTCCGAGTCGCTTGTAGCGCTGCGCGACCTCGCCGTTGCGGATCACCTGAGAGTGGATGATGCGCCAGCGGCGTTCCTTCGGGCCGTTGGTAGTGATCACCTTCTCCATGATTGTGAGCACGCTGTCGATGGCGTGGTCGCCGATTGCATGCACGTTGGCCCACCAGCCCGCCGAGTCGAGCGAGAACAGCAGTCGCTCCATGTTGCCGGGCGGGTTCATCCCCGACCCGGGACCGTCGGTGGCCGCGGTGTTCGTGCTGTCGCGCCATTCGCCGCGCCGCCCGGAGTGCAGCTGCGGCTCGTAAAATCTGGCCGTGGAGTTTCCCTGGATTCCGTCCACGAATCCCTTGAGCGCGCGTATGCGGATCCAGTCGTCACCGAAGCCGGGCGAGATACCGGCATAGGTGAGCTCGTCGGCCTTGTCGAGCGTCGGCCGCGCGAAGACGCGAACAGTCAGCTCGCCGCGGCGCTTGAGCTCCGTATAGACGGGAAGCTGGCTCGGGGGCGTGTTGTCGTGGATCGTGGTGACACCGAGCTCGGCGAGATGCTGTTGCGCCGCGCGGGCCTCGCGCAGCCGCTGGTCGAACGTCTTCGGCGCTATCGCCCTGCGAAGCTGCGCGAGGGCTGAGTCGGATACCCGGCCTGTCGCGCGGCCGTTCGCACATTCGAGCCCGCGAACGGGACGTGCGCAGTCGAGTTTCGCGAGCGCGAGCGCGATTCCGTTCGCGAGCCAGGCGCTCCGATCCCAGCGATTCAGCAGAACCGGAGTCGAGCCGCTGACCGAATCGATGATCGTCCGGTCCGGCGAGAAGCGAGCCTGAGGGCGGGGCGCTGCTGCACCGGTGCTGTTGGCCGGCGAGTCCTCGTACGCGCCCCAGTCGCCGCCTGTAAGCCAGGCGCCTGCACCCATCCGCCCGGCCGCCGCCTTCACGCGTTCGGCCAATGGTGCCGCCGAGCTGACGTCGAGCAGGTTGGCGCCGATGAGCAGCGCGCCCGCCTGCGAGAAGTGCGTGTGGTTGTCAATGAAGCCGGGGGTGACGAAGCGTCCGCCCGCGTCCAGCACGCGCGTCCGCGCGGATCGATGGGAATCGGCGTCTGCGTTGGTCCCGACGACGAGCAATCTCTCTCCGCGAACCGCGAGCGCCTGCGCTCGAGGCCGACTCGAGTCACCGGTCCAGATGCGCGCGTTGCGAAGGATGAGGTCCGCCTCCTGCGCGCCGAGCGGTGCGGCCGGAACGACGAGTAGCAGGAGCGCGGCGAGACCTGTGCGGGGTCGAACATAGTGGAAAGTCATATGCGGACGCAGTGAGGGTCTGACGGGACCTGGGCGAGCGCGCCACGGCGCGGTCCCGCTAGAGTTACCGCGCTGAACCCGGTCCGGCCAGCGGTAACCCCATGACCCTCCGGCGCGACGCTGAATCCGGACTCGATTCCGCAGGAAACCTCGCCGCAACCGCGGTCGGGCCATCCTGACTTTCCTCCGTTCGCGCTCGGGAGGCGTGCTGCCATGGCCTCAAACTGATCGGATCAGGCACTCCTCTTTGAGAACTCCAACGGCGAGCGGTTCGCATCCGGGTTCATGACCGCCATTCGTTGCGTAGTTGCGCCTTCAGCGACGAAGCCAGAAGAGATCGCAACGCTCCAGCCGCGCCACGCAACACCGGCACTTTCTCCGTGGAATCCGCAGCACCCGATGCGATCCTTGTCGTAGATGCCAGCCGCACTGGGCCATGCCAGGTCTTCGACCGAATCGATTCGGGCATCTACGAAGTGTTTTTCCGGATGCATCGGATTCAACGGATTCAACGGCAAAGTCGAACGCGCCGGTCGAGCCCGGCCAGGCGTCAACGGACGATGGTCAGATGTCAGGCACTCCTTTTTGGGAACTTCAATGGCGAGCTGCGGTTCGCATCCGGGTTCGTGACCGCTTTTCGCTGCGGTAGTTGCGCCTTCAGAATCAAGCGACGAAGCCCGAACAGGTCGCAACGCTCCAACCGCGCCACGCAACCCTGGCACTTTCATCCGTGAAATCCGCAGCATCCGATAGGATCCTTGTCGTAGATGCCCCGCCCCTCACCGGGCCGTGACGGGTCCGCGGTCGATTCGATTCGGGCATCTACGACGAGGTTGTTTCCGGATGCAGCGGATTTAACGGATTCAAGGGCAACGCGCTGGTCGAGCCCGGCCAGGCATCGATGGAGGATGCTCGGCCCATCTGGACACCGGCCGCGCAGCGACCGAAAGTAGTGGGCGGCGACGGACGTCACCGGGTTCCCCCGTAACGTGCGGGACCCCGAGCGTCCACATGCCGTCAAGAAAGGAGGGCGCATGAACTTCGCACTCGATGCCGGAGTCGCCGTACTGCAGCGCACCCCTGCCACGCTGCGCTCACTCCTCGCCGGGCTGCCTGCCGACTGGACCGACGCCAACGAGGGGCCGGACACATGGAGTCCATACGACATCGTCGGCCACCTGGTGCATGGTGAGCGTACCGACTGGGTACCGCGCGCCCGGATCATTCTCGCACGGGGGGCCGACCGTAGATTCGAGCCATACGATCGGTTCGCGCAGTTCCGCGAGAGTCGAGGCAAGGCGCTGACGGAGCTGCTGAGCGAATTCGCGATACTGCGTGCGGAGAATCTTTCCACGCTGTGCAGTTGGCAGCTCACGGCCGAGTAGATGGAGCTCGATGGCGAGCACCCGGCGTTCGGCACGGTGACAATGCGCCAGCTCCTGGCGACATGGGTGGCGCACGATCTCGGGCATGTAGCGCAGATCGCGCGAGTGATGGCGAAGCAGTACCGCGAAGCTGTGGGTCCCTGGCGGGAGTACCTGCCGGTGCTGGATCGCTGACGCGTTCAGACCGGGTCGCCAGTGCCCGCCGCTACAGCCCGTACAATCCAGCCGCGTTCCCGCCGAGGATCGCGGCTCGCTCGGTTTCCGTGACGGCCAGCCCTCCGAGACTCTCCAGCATGGACGGTATGCTGCCGATCTGGTGCGGGTAGTCGCTCCCTGCCAGGATCCGATCGGCGCCCGCGAAGTCGATCGCGAGCCGGAGAGCGTTGGGATCGAAGTTCACCGTATCGTAGTACCAGCGCTTCAGATATTCGCTGGGCCGCTTCACGATGTGGGCGCGGCATTCGCGGAACGCGTCGTAGCCTCTATCGAGCCGCTCGGCCAGATACGGGATCGCGCCGCCGAGGTGCGAGAGCACCCACCTGATGTCCGGAAAGCGCTCGGCCACTCCACTGAAGACCAACGAGCTCGCCGCCAGCGTCGTGTCGAAGAGGAACCCGACGAGAGGCATGAGCCAGTACTTCTCCATTGCCTCCACGCCGACGGGGGTCGTCGGGTGGATGTGCACGACGGCGCGCAGGTCGTTCGCGGCTTCCCACAGAGGCCAGAAGCGCTCATCGCTCAGCGCGACGCCATTCACGTTGCTGAACACCATTGCGCCAGGCAGGCGCAGGTCGGTCATTGCACGACGCAGCTCGATCACCGAAGCTGCGGCATCGCACAGGGGAAGCGTGGCGAGCGCCGAGAACCGCGGGCCGCGCTCGGCAGCCACTTCCGCGAATGCGTCGTTGACGAGCCGCGCGAGTCGCACCGCGGTCTTCGGCTTCTCCACGTGGGTGCCCGGGGTGGTGAGCGTGACCACCTGGGTGGCCACACCCTCGCGCTCCAGCACACGGTGCCGGTGCTCGATGTCACGGTGTCCCGGCACCGCGACGTTGTAGCCGCCCGGGTAATGGATGTGAGGATTGCCGTCGGGTCCCTCCGTGACGCGCACGGTGCTCTCGCCCGAGCGCAGCGCATCGAGATACGCGGGCGGATAGTAGTGGTTGTGAACGTCAATCACTCGCATGCGCGACGCTCTCCTGCCGGCGGCGCCGGCCGGCCCGAACGAGGTAAACGGGGATGCCGGCGAGAACAAGGAGGAGACCCAGCGCGCTCTCGATGGGATCGGTGATGATCTGGTTCAGCACGATCGCCGCGGTCGAGGCGACGAATATCGCGGGGAGCACAGGATGTCCCCACATGCGATAGGCCGGCGTGTAATCAGCCCGCCTCCTCAGGATGACGAGACTCGCCGCCATGAGACCGAAGAAGATCCACTCCGTGTAGATCACCCTGGTGAACAATGCTCGATAGCTGCCTGTCGCGACGAGCACCGACGCCCACACTCCCTGGATCACGATCGCGTGATGCGGCGTGCGGAACCGCGGATGGATCGCGCCGGCCGATCGAAAGATCAGGCCGTCGTGCGCCATCGAGAGGTAGACGCGCGGCCCGGCGAGGATGATGCCCGTGATCGCGCCGAGCGTGGAGAGAATGACAACCGCGGCCATCACAGACGCGCCCCCGCTACCCAGAAGCGCGTCGGCGAAATCCGCGGCCACGCGCGTCGATCCGACGACGGTGGGGAGCGGAAGCACGGTGAGATACGCGGCGTTCACGGCGATGTAGAGCGCGGTCACCGTGAGCGTGCCGATCACCAGCGCGCGCGGTATGGTGCGCACCGGATCCAGTGTCTCCTCCGCGGAGTACGTCACCATGTGCCAGCCTCCGAAGGCAAACAGCCCTGCGACAGCGGCGGTCAGAAACGCGCTGAGCGAGGGGATGACGGCACCCGATGTCGCCGCAGCGCCCGGAGCGGCGGCACCGGCAGCGGCACCAGCCCCCGGCGTGCCGCCGATCGCGTACCATGCGCCGAGGATGACGATGGCCACGAGTGCGGCGACCTTGATTACGGTGAGCGTCGCCTGAACCGCGCTTCCCTGGCGCACACCCGCGTAGTTCACGGCCGAAAGTCCGAGAATCGCCGCGACCGCCGCGAGTCTGAGGCCGGTATCGCCCAGCGGGACGAAATGGCCGACGTATCGCGCAAAAACCATTGCGATCGCGGCGATGATCCCGGTGTGCATCACCCAGAACATCGCCCATCCCCAGAGGAATCCGACCAGCGGGGAATACGCCTCCCTCAGGAAGACATACACGCCCCCCGTCCGGGGAAACGCGGACGCCAGCTCCGCGGCCACCAGTGCCCCGATCAGGGTGAGGATCCCCGCGGCAGCCCAGACGAGAAGAACGCCTGCGACCGATGGAACCTCGCCCGAGACGAGCGATGGCTGCACGAAGATCGAGGCACCGATGATGGTGCCGATGACCAGCGCGGCGGCACGCGTGAGACCGATCACGCGTCGCAGCTCGCGACCTTGCGAGACCTGCATGGCGGAGAGCTTGGCGCGCGACGCAGGCGTCGTCAAATCCGGGTATCGGCAGGGCCGGCGGCTGACTCCGGCGGCCATCGCTCTTGACAGCGACACCCGTCGGCGGGAACGTATCGTCCCGCACCCGTGCACCCTGCACGGCAACGGGGTTGACCTTTCGTCCCGGAGAAGCCCCATGCCTCTCGTTCGGATTACCCTGATGGGCGACGTCCTGTCCGACCAGCAGAACGGGAGATGATCACCAACGTGACCGATGGCATCGTCGCGGTGGTCGGTGAGAACCTCCGGCCCTATACCATTGTCTCCGTCGACGAGACGAAGAGCGGTGACATCGCCATCGGCGGCCAACAGATCACGCCCGAGGCAATACGCGCGATCGCTGCCGGCGGCGTACCGGCCGGCGTCTAGGACATGAGCCGTAGGCGGGCTCCGGTGCGCCACGGGGTGTTTGCGTCCGTCACCCGGGCGCTTTGCGTCCTCTGCGCCGTTACGCTGGGCTGCGCGCCCGGCGTTCGGGGCTCGCCAACGACGCCCGATC
>JBGTMW010000661.1:0-10264 GCA_041743365.1 Gemmatimonadaceae bacterium | reverse complement strand
GGCGGCTGGCGACCGGATTGCGGACTGCAGCATCTCCACCGTCGCGCGCGGGTCGGCGACATCGACGATGAGCTGGTCGTAGAACCCATCCGACAGTTCGACGACGATGGTCAGCTTCCGCCGCGTGACATCCCAGAACGTGCGCTGACCATCGCGGTAGAACGTGCCCGCGACGATGAGTCCGGGCACATGGGTGCCGGGTACACGCCAGCCCTTCCACCAGCCGAGCGTCACGTTCGGGTATTTGCGCACCGCCCGGATGCTGGCCAGTGGAACCTCGATCCTGCGTCTCAGGGTCCAGAGCTTGTGCATTCCGAGAGGCTCGAAGACCGCGATTCCACCGCTGACGCTCACCTTCACCATATCGGCTACCTCCGTTCCCGGAATCTCGGCGACCGGAGTCAGCGCGTAACGCCGGCCCCATCTCCTCGAGGGCGAGCTGCATGTACATGAAGGCGGCGGCCTCGTCGGTCATCGCACTCTACCCGAAGGAATCCAGCCACGCGGTGATACGGGAATGAGGGGCGATCGTGCGGCGCCTTGATGACACGCTCACGCCGGGGGGAGCATCTGCGGATTCCATACGACCTCCCACAGGTGAGAATCAGGGTCCTCGAAGTAGCCGGCGTAACCGCCCCAGAACGTGTCGTGCGCGGGCTTCACGATCCGCGCCCCGGCCTTTCGCGCCTCCTCCATTACGCTGTCCACCTCTTCCCTGCTGCGAACGTTGTGCCCGATGCTGAGCTCCGTCGGGCTTCGTGGCGACTTCCTGATGCCGGTGTCGTGGGCAAGGTCATCGCGAGCCCATATCGCCAGCTTCAATCCAGCCTGGAGATCGAAGAAGGCCACGGTGCCGTGCTCGAACTCCCGTCCAATGATGCCCGGAGTCGGCAGGCCGAGCCCGTCGCGGTAGAAGGCGACCGATCTCTCCACGTCGTCGACACCGAGCGTGATCACGGAGATTCGAGGCTTCACGCGACGGGCGTCGGCTCGGGGTTGAAACCGAAGAGGTTCGTTTGAACGTGGGTGTGAGGCTTCACACGGTGGGCTTCACGTTGGCGTTCAGTCGGAAGAGGTTCTTCGGGTCGTACCTGTTCTTCACGGCGACCAGTCGATCGTGGTTGAGTCGGAAGTTGTCGCGAACTGCGGCGGTCGAGGCTTCTACGTCGAGGTCGTTGACGTAGAAGCCGTGCGTGAACCGCTCGAGCCCCGACCAGTACTGCTTGATCCACTGAATGTGTGCGCTCGGGTCATCGCCCTGCTTCCAGTCAACGGCGCACAGCATGTTGGCGTGAATGTCGCGCTGCGCGAAAGCCGTGGCGCCAGCGGGCACTCGCGAGATGGCGCCGCCGCCGGTCTGGAAGAAGATCGCCGTCCCTCTGGTCGGATGCCCCTCGAATCGATCCACGATCGCGGACACCAGATCCGCCGGCATCGCCGGTATGAAGCCACTCTTGAGGTAGGTGCCCTGGGCTCTCGGATCGCTTATGTCGCCCGCGCGCTGCACGGCGACGTAGTCCAGGGCTGCGATGTTGTCGGCCAGTGGAGCGCCGAACTGGCGGAGGGGCGCGATCACTCGTTCGGCGTTGCCCTCGGGACCGGAGTAGCAGACCTGGAAAAGGACGACACCGGGCGCGCCTCCCCGCGGAAGGGCCATCACCACGCCAACGTCCATCTCGTCCGGTATCTCGCGACTGTAATCCGCGAACCGGGTCAGCACCTCGCGCGCCTTCGCGATAGGGTACACGAGCCTGCCAGCAACCACGCGGCGCTGCATCGGATGGAGATTGAACTCGAAGTTCGTCACGATCCCGAAGTTGCCACCGCCGCCGCGCACTCCCCAGAACAGGTCCTCGTTCTCGGTGGCGCTGGCGCGCCGGAACTCTCCATCCGCGCCCACGACATCGACGGCCACGAGGTTGTCCACCGAAAGCCCGAACCGTCGAGCGACGCGTCCGAAGCCGCCGCCGGTAACGAGACCGCCGACTCCCGTGTGCGACACGGTGCCCATCGGGGTCACGAGGCCGTAAGCCATCGTTTCGTGATCCACCTGCCCGAGCAGTGTCCCGCCCGCCACCCACGCCCGTCGCGCCACCGGGTCCACGCGGACACCGCGGAAACGCGAGAGATCGATCATCATCCCGCGATCGCAGGTGGACTGCCCGGACGCGCTGTGTCCACCGCACTTGACGGCGAGCAGCAGTCCGCCATTCTCCCGCGCGAAGTTCACCGCGGCTCGCACATCGGCCGTGCCCGTCGGCTGCACGATCAACGCGGGGTACTTGTCGAACGATGGATTGAGCACCCGCCTCGCTTCATCGTACTCTGCGTTGCTCCTGAGCAGGATCGGACCTCGAAGCTTTGACCCGAGATCCGCGAGGGCTCGCGCACTGATGGTGACCTGCCTCCCCGCGCCGGTCACGGCCTCGAGCTCCTGCGGCTGCCGCGGCGCAGCTGCGAAGGCAGCTCCGAGCGCGCGGTGACGGGGAATGGAAAGAGCGGTCGCCGCGAGGGCGGCGGACTGAATGAAGGCACGTCGCCTCATGTTGGGACCTCACTTCGGTGTGGGGATGGGCAGCCGGCAGCGCCGACAATATGCGCTCCCCCGAGCGGGGGGCAATGGGGGCTCCGGGCGGTCAACGGGGCCAGAGCCAGCAGAAGGTCAACGCGGTCAACACCGCGTAGATCAGCCCGTCGATCGACGTCTTGATCGTCGTGCTCCAGGCACGACCGTACCAGATCGACGTCTGCCACAGCGCCACGACGTACGCCAGGAACGCCGCTGTGCCCACGAAGCGGACCACCTCCATCGAGTCCGCCTCGGGAGTGAGCGCACGTCCGGCCACATACCCGGCGAAGATCCCGACGATGACGAGATAGGCGAACCACTGCCCCAGCTGCTTTCCCATTGCGAACGGTCCATTCGGGAGGACCGTCATGATGAGATTGGGCCCCTGCTTGAGGCGGGCGGCGTACTCCGGTGTACGCATCTCCGCCGAGCCGGACGCGCGCGGAACCATGTAGTCGCCCGGCGGCACGGCGAGAGAGGCGAAGGTCGTGCGGAATCTCTCCTCATCGGGCACGCGCCCGAAGTCGTTCCTGTGCCAGGGCGAGAACATGTGGATGAGCGAGCTCACGAGAAAGACTATCACGGCCGAGAGCAGGATCGGGAGCCACAGCTGGATGAGCGGCACCATGATGACCTCGGGGAGACGGAGGGTTTGCCTGCGCCTGCGTTGACGGCGTGCGTCGCATCGTCGCGCGACGGTCGCCGCCGGACATGGCCCGACTGACACTCTGCGAGCCCTGAAGCGCGTAAATCGTAACTGCCCCGGGAAGCGAGCGCCAGAACGCCGCGCGCGTTCCCAGTGACGCGTTTACGCAGGAGGCGCCGGCTCGAGCGGGGCCAATTCGCGGAGCGCGTTCCCCACCCGCGAATCGGCAGCCATGCGTCGCATGACGGGGAGCGCGAACTCCAGAAGGTCGCGGGCACTGACGAGATGACACCGCGCATCGCCCACGAGCCCCCCGCGATTTCCCGATTCGGCGAGCTGGGTGTCGAGGATTCTCGCGAAGGCGCGGTCCGGCCAGTTGGCGTGAGCACCGTTGGAGGATGAGTCGACCTCCGCCATGTCGCGCCATGCTCGCGCGCCGTTCTCCATGACCGGCACCTTGAACCGCACGATGCGCTTGTCCGGGATGTCCACGATGTGCTCGGCGTGGTGAAGAAAGGTGACGGTGTCGTGATCGGCGCCGAGCATGAGGATCTTCCCATCGAGCTCGACGAACCGATGCAGCACGGAGCCGTGCCCGAACGCGAAGTCCCACGGCTGGCCCGCGAGCAGGTGATCCGCCTGTCCACCCCATGCGACGAATCGCACGACGTGGTCGTTGACGGACGAGCCCGGATAGGTGCGAAGGAACTCGACCAGCGTCCCGTTGTCGCGGGCCGACCGGGCCGTGCCGGCATCGAACACCGGAAGCTTCGCGAGCACCTCGGCTTCCTGCTCCGGCGACAGGTTTCCGCGCCCCACTTCGTCGACGTAACGCGGACAGCTGGCGTACATCAGGAGCGTGCCATCGCTGGTCAGCGCATCCTTGAGCGCGAGATGAATCTCGTCCGGCCCGCCGGCGATCTCGCCCACGGCGCGCACCGACGCGTGTACCATGATGGTGTCGCCCGGGCGGACGCCGAGCGACTGGAAGTCTCGGGTCAGGCCACTTCGTGAATGCATGGAACCCTGATTCGGAACCGTTGTGGCATCATCTCGAGCACACGACCGACACCCTATCGCTCCTGCGGCGTAGCACCCCATGGCGCAGGAGGCGGCGCGACCGGCCGGGCCAGGTCGAACTCCACCCGGAATCTCCGGTCCGTGCCTTCGCGGCGTAGGGCGTAGGCGAACCGTTCGCCCGGCACCACTTCGACAGTCCAAATGTTCGTGCTCGCCGCCGGGATGAGCGAGGCGGTGTGGGCATCTGCGTGAAATTCCTGCCTCACGGCGGATCCCGAATCACGAGTGTCGCCTCCGTACTGGGTGATCGCGTCCTCGGTGCCGTCGGCGTGTCGATGATCATGCTTGAGGCGAAGTCCAGCATCGATCCTGGTAATCACCCATGTGCGCGAGCGATCGGTGCCCGCGTGAAACGGGATGCGGATCTCCGTGGGATTGCAGGTTCGCACGTGCATGGTCAGCTCGGCACCCTGAAAGGCGCTGTCGACGGCTCCACCCTCCGTGAGCCGCCCGGAGAAGGCACGACCGCAGAGCGTCTGCAGCTGGTCCCAGAATACATCGCGGGGGGCCGTGACGGCGGTCGATTCCGGTTGCGGATCGGGACTGCAGCCGAAGGCCGCAACCACTGCGAGAGTACCCGTAACGACGGCCAGGTGGCGCGGCATGTCAGCAGGTGAAGGAAGGTGGGCGAGTGCGCGCGATCGGAGCCGTATCCGGCTTCAGTCCGGGCCGCGCGCAAGGAACAGTCCGCGTCCGTACGGCCCCTTGGGATCATGCTCCGCATGCATACCCGCGCGCCGAAAGCAGTCCATCATCTCCCCGGTCGTGAAAAGGCCGAGCTCATGGATCTCGGTCGCACGCTCGATGCCGCCCGGTCTCCCGATCAGGTACTCGAAGTGCAGGCGGGAGATGCGACCCTCGATCGTCGTCCGGCCCATGCGACAGACGCTCACCCCCGGCGCTTCCGCAGTCTTCATGAAGGTGCGCCCCGTATCCAGAACTCCCGGAGCGAACCAGGGCTCCAGGACCACGATTCCGCCCCGGGCCAGATGAGCGCGAAAGCGCTCGAGCGTGCGCGTCACGTTCTCCAGCGTCCGAACGTACCCGATCGCGCTGAACAGGCAGAGTATCACATCGTAGCGCGGCGCAAGCTCGAACCACGTCATGTCGGCCTCGTACACCGAACCATTCGGAAGCTTGTCGCGTGCGATGCGCACGAATGCCGGATCGAGGTCCAGGCCATCGACGACGAAGCCGTGGTCTTCGGTCAGCAGCCGTGCATGCTCGCCAGTGCCGCAGGCGACATCGAGAACCGTCCGCGCCCTCGGATGAGCCCGAAGTATCGTGGTTGCGAGCTCCGTGGCCTCGGCTGCGTAGTCCTTGAAGCCGGAGTAAACGAGATCGTACAGGTCAGCCGAGGCGGAGAACATGACGGCAGCGATGCGATCTTCCCGTCTACCGAACTTCCCCTATCGGGGTCGCGACACCCTTGAGGTGGCTGTCGAGAAACGCGATCACCGCCGAGTATCCCCTGATCTTGTTCTCGTTCTTCAGGAATCCGTGACCCTCGTCCTCGAAGACGATGTACTCGACTGGCACACCGTTCTTCCTCGCGCCCGCGACGATCTCGTCCGACTCGACCTGGAGAACACGCGGGTCGTTGGCGCCCTGGAGCACCATCAGTGGAACCCTGATGCTGTCGGCATGAAACACCGGGGAGATGCGGTGCAGTCGCACGCTGTCGGTCTTCGGATCGCCCAGCTCCGCGTAGAGCGCCTCGCGGAACGCCTCCCAGTACGGGGGAATGCTCTCCAGTGTCCGCGCCCAGTTCGCGACGCCGAACAGATCGACGCCCACCTTGAACTCATCCGGCTGGAGGGTGAGCGCGGCGAGCACCATGAATCCGCCGTAGCTGCCGCCCATGATGCCGATCTTCGTCGAATCGACGTAGCCGGTCTCGATGAGCATCCTCTTGCTGGCGATGACGTCGCCGAGGTCGGCCTCCCCGTGCTTGCGGTCATCCATTGCGTAGAAGCTCTTGCCGTAGCCCGAGCTGCCGCGGTTGTTGATGTCGAAGACGACATAGCCGTGATTGACCAGTGCCTGCACCAGCGGATTGTATCCGACCGTCGCCTGTCCTCCGGGGCCGCCGTGGACGAGAACGATCGCCGGCGCCTTCGCAGTGGGCGAGGCCTGGTGCGGACGGTAGAGCACACCGGGAATCTCGACGTCATCGTACGAATCGAAGCGAACGACCCGCGGGCGAACGAGATCCTCACGCCTGATCGCGGGGTTCAGCGCGGTGGTCAGCCGTGTCGGCGTGGCCCCGATCCGCCCCGCATGGAGCTCGGGCGGCACAGCACCGTCGGTGGCGTAGAACGCAACCGACGAGTCGTTCGGCGATACGGTCAGGCCGTTCATCACGCCTTCCGATACCCCAGCGAGCGTCACCGGCTCCATGGTGCTCGCGTCGAGCAGGCGCTGGACCGAGCGCGCATCCTCGTTCACGCGAACCGCCAGGTATTTCCCGCTCCTGGAGAAGGATGCACCCGTCACATCCCACGGCTGCTCGAAGATCGTCGACGTGGCGCCGGTGGCGAGGTCGTACGCTCGCAGCGCGGCGAACTCGCGACCGCTGTCCGACACGAAGACGAGACGGCTGTTGTCGGGCGCGAAGTCGGCCGGGAAGTGGTTCGCGTCGCCGGTGTGGATCGTGATGTTCTTCGTCGTCCCCGCCTGGCGGTCGTGAAGCCACAGATCGCTGTCGTTCGTCGTGCGTGTCTTCGTCAGCACCACGAAGCGACCGTTCGGCGATACGCCGCCGATGTCGAAGCCCCCGGGGTTCCTGAAGAGAAGGGTCTTCCGGTAGCCGTCGGTGGCGATCTGGTGAACGTCGAAGAAGCTCGGATCGCGATCGTTCATCCCCACGAAGAATGACTTGTCATCCCCCGACCATCCCAGGAAGTTCGCCTGGTGAGCGTCGCCCGGCGTGAGGTCCCTGACCGCACCATCGACCTCGCGGACATGGAGGTGCGAGAGCTCGTTCCCACCCTGGTCGGATGAGTAGAGGATCCGCTCGTCGGCCGGAAAGTAGTCCACCGCGAAGACCGCTTCACTCAGCGAGTTGGTGAGCGGCTGCATCTCGCCGCCTGCGACGGGGATGGCGTAGGCGTTCCAGATCCCCGTGGGGTTCGCGGAGACGAGGATCTTCGATCCATCGGGCGACCAGCGCGCGCCGGAGAAGCTGGTGTTCTTGTAGAACTCGGCGACCGAGTACTCGGTCGGCGTGAAGACGGGGTCGGGATCGACATCACCCGCGGACTCGCCGCCCATGGTGCAGGCGAAGAGAGCCAGAACGAGTACAGCGGGATGCAGGGGGCGACGAAGGCGCGGGGACATGGTGGCTCCGGAAAGAGTAGGCAGATGCTAGCACCACGCGGGCACGGGCGCGAGGAGCCATGAGGCGTTCAGGGCGTCAAGGGCGTTCAGGGCGGCATCGGTTAGAACAGAACGGCGTTATAGGTACGTCTGGAGGGTCGTTAGACAGTCAACTGCGTTAAACAGTCAACTGCGCAAAACCGTTAACGACGTTGACCGTTTAACGACCCTGCAGACGTACCCCCGACGCACTTCTGTTCTAACCGGTGCCGCCGTGTACGCCCTTGACGCCCTGAACGCCCTTGACGCCAAACCTTGCGATTGCCTTCCGGCCGGCCCCAGTATTCCGTTGTCGAATGGCGCGGCTCGTCGGACACGGTGTGACCTGCCCGGGCCGGCCTTCGTGGTGGCCAACCATGTGGAGCAGCCAATGATGCGCGACCGATCCATGCCGCGGCGGTCCTTCCTTCTCTCCTCCGTCGCCGGTGTCGCCTGCGTCGCCCGGGGCACGCCCGCTACAGGAGGGACGACGGCAGCCATGGCGACGGCGCCAGCGGCGACCTTTAGGCTCGGCGTCGCCAGCTACTCACTCCGCCAGTTCCCGCGCGCGGCGGCGATCGAGATGATACGCGCGCTGCGCACGCCGTACGTGAACATCAAGTCGATGCACCTGCCCTATGAGCTCCCGACCGCGGAGCTCGCTGCGGCACGGCGCGAGTTCGAGGCAGCGGGGCTGACCATAGTCGGCGGAGGCACGATCACCTTCGAGCACGACAGCGACGAAGACGTCGGCCGGTACTTCGAGTACGCGAAGGGAGCCGGGATGCCTCTGATCGTCGCCACGGCGGCGCCGGCGATCCTCCCGCGCATCGAGCGGTTCGCGAAGCGGTTCGACATCGCCGTCGCAATACACAATCACGGGCCGGAAGACCGGCACTATCCGTCGCCCTACGACGTCCTGCGCCACGTCAGGGACATGGACCCGCGCATGGGGCTGTGCGTCGACGTTGGCCACACGACGCGCGCCGGCGTCGACGTGGTAAAGGCGATCGCCGACGCTGGTCCACGCGTGCTCGACCTGCACGTCAAGGATCTCCGCGACCTCAAGGTGGGCGAGACCCAGGTCTACGTCGGTGAGGGGGCAATGCCGATCACCGACATCTTCCGGCAGTTGATCGCGATGCGCTACACGGGCTGCGCGAACCTGGAGCAGGAGATCGACGCGAACGACCCACTGCCCGGGATGAAGCAGGCGTTCGCACACATGCGCGGCGTTCTCGCCGGGCTGGCCGCCGTCGAAGCGCGATGAACCGGACGCAGCGCCCCCGCTGCGCTGCCCTGCTCGTCGTCGCGCTGTTCCCGGGATGTCGCGCGGATTCCCCGCCTCGGGAGACGGCGGTCGCCCCCATACTCTCGCCCGCTGAAGCGCTGAAGCGGTTCAGCCTCCCCGACGGCTACAGCATCGAGCTTGTGGCTGCCGAGCCGCTGGTGCAGGACCCGGTTGCAATCGACTTCGACGCTGATGGCAGGATGTACGTCGTGGAGATGCGCGGCTACATGCCGAACATCATGGGCGAGGGCGAAGACCAGCCTGTCGGGCGAATCGTCGTGCTCGAGGACCGGGACGACGACGGTCAGATGGACCGCGCCACGACGTTCATCGACAGTCTCGTGCTCCCGCGGGCCGTGAAGGCGCTGGAGCGCGGCGTGCTCGTGGCTGCTCCGCCCAACCTCTGGCTCGTGCGCGACACCACCGGCGACCTGCGCTCGGACACCCGCGAGCTCGTCCGCGACGATTACGGCACCACCGAGTCGAACCCCGAGCACAACGCCAACGGGCTACTCTGGGGGATCGACAACTGGATCCACAACGCGAACTATCGGGGACAGCTCCGCCTCCGTCGCGACGGAGGCTTCGACTTCCGCGCCTCACCCGCCCAGGGACAGTGGGGGATCTCGGCGGACGAGTACGGACGCCTCTATCGCAACAGCAACGAGGATCCGCTGCGCACGGACCTGATCCCATCGCACTATGCCGTGCGCAACCCGAACCAGCCGACAGTGCGTGGCGTCTACGAGCGACTCACACCGAACGTGCCCGTCTGGCCTGCGCGAAAGACGCCCGCGATCAACCGCGGCTACCGCCCGCAGACGATGCGACCCGACAGCACCCTCGCGCATTACACGGCGGCCGGCAGCCCCACCGCATATGTCGGCGATCGCCTTCCGGCGGAGCTGCGCGGCAGCGTGTTCGTCAGCGAGCCTGTCGGCAACCTCGTGGGCCGGTTCGTCGTGCAGGATCACGACGATGGCTCGCGCGCGGCGCGCGCCGCGGACGAAGGTTCCGCTTTCCTGCGATCAACCGACGAGCGATTCCGGCCCGTGAACCTCGCCAGCGCGCCGGACGGCACGCTCTACGTCGTGGACATGTATCGCGGGATCATCCAGCACCGCGCCTACATCACCGGCTACCTGGAGCAGAAGATCCGCGAGCGAGGCCTGGAAGAGGGCAAGGGCATGGGCCGCATATATCGTATCGTGCACGAGAGCGCTCGCCGCGGCGATCGGCCCCGGCTGTCGCGGATGTCGCCGGGGGAGCTCGTGCAACAGCTCGCGCACCCGAATGGATGGCAGCGGATCACCGCGCAGCG